>CAUGNZ010000006.1 GCA_959601045.1 uncultured Collinsella sp. | reverse complement strand
CGGGTGCCCTACCGGGAGTAGCGTCGAAGGTTGACAAAACTATAGGAACACCCAATGACTACTCCTGCACCTTGAGGGCTTCGGCCAGACCGACGCGCTTGATAGAGCGCGTGTGTAGCAGCGCCACGACCAGGTAGGTCGCAAAGCCAATGCCGACGCATGCAGCCATGGACCAAGCGGGCACGTAGATCTCGATATTGCCGTTGTAGGCGAGCAGCATCGAGCGGAAGATGGCCGTGAGCGAGCCAATAATGACCGGCAGGCTCAGCACGAGCGACGCCGCCACGCACAGCGTGATCGAGCGGATGTACAGATGCGAGATCTCGCTATCTCGATAGCCAAAGACTTTCATATAGCTAATCGAACGGGCGCTGTGGTCGATCACCGCCTTGGTCAGCAGGTACATAAACAGCAGGAAGATAAACACCGCGAGCCCGACCATCATGCCGATCATTTTGCTCATCATGCCGATGAACTGGTCGCCCACGGCGCGCATGTCGTCGGGCGTGGTGTCGCCGGCAAAGTAGCGCGCGTCGAGGTCGAGCTTCTCGTCGCTCACATAGCCGTTAAAGTAGGCGGCATCGTTGTCGAACAGCTCGTTAAAGTCATCGATACTCATATAGATATTCATGTCCGACTTGGAGCCCCAGGCACAGTCCTTGCCCGCGTACTTAAGAGAATAATCCCGAGCCTCGTACTTGTCGCGAAGCTCGACCTTCTGGCCCTCGCTCCAGCCAAACTTGTCGAGCAGGCCGCCGCCAAAGACAACGCGGCCGTCGCCGACGTTGAGGTCTTTCCAATAGCGCGAATGAGATGAAATGCCGTAGACGGAAATCGCCTCCTCGCCATTACCGTCGCCACGGTCGTACTGCAGCTGGTAAACGGCATATTTCTCGGCCTGCGCGATTGCGCCCGCGCCGTTGTCGGTCGTATTGACCGGGTGGATATCGTCGTTGTCAGTGTCGATCTTAGAGGCCTTGTCGATCAGATCGATGGCCTCATCGCGGTTGCAGCCGAGGGCATCGGCAAGATCGTCAAGGCGCGCGTAGAGCGCATCCTTCTTGTCCTGGACCTTGGCAAGCGCATCCTGCGCTGCGGTCAGGCTCTCGGCAGACGGAGATGCGGTCGCGGCATCGGCTGCCGTCTGCGCCGCATCGGCCGCGCCGTCAAGCTCGTCATCGGCATCCTGGGCGGCGGAGAGCAGCGCGCCGTCAACCGACTGCAAGCGCTCGAGTGCCGACCACTGCTCGCGCTCCTCGGTAGTGCCCTCGAGCTCCAGCGGCGCCTTAAGTGTGTACTGATGCTCGGCGACCAGGCTCGTCTCCAGGTTGTCCGCATAGTGCGTCATCGTGGGCAGGATCGCCAGGCCAAAGAGCAAAAGCAGCGACCCAAACGCGATGCCCACGAAGAGCGTGGCGAAGTTGCCCAGGTTGCGCAGGAAAACGCGCAGACGGAAGCGGGAGACAAAGCCCATGCGTTCCGGCAGCTGCAGACCGCGCTTGGTACCCGACTTACCGCTCGCCTCGTGACGAAGGAACTGCAACGGCGTCTTGCCCATTTTGCGGAGCAGGCCCACCAGCGTAATGAGGATGAGCGCGGCGGCGGGAACCACAGCGCACTTCACGAAGATCTCCCAGCTCCAGTACACCTGGAAGGGAGGCAGGCTATACGAACCGTAATAGAGGCCGCGCATGGGCTCGGTAAAGAACGCGACGCCGAGCGCGGTGCCCAAAAGCGCCGCGAGCACGCCCACGATGGCGGGAAGCGCGAGGTAGTGCAGCACGATCTCGCGGCGGCGATAGCCGCTGGCGAGCAGCGTGCCGATGATGGCGCTCTCCTCCTCGATGGTGGCGTCGGTGAGCACCACAAAGACAAATGCCATGATCACGATGATGATGTCGAGCAACGTCATCCACATCATGGAGTCGCCGTCGACGTCGTCGCGCGCATAGCCAATGCCCTGATTGGAATCGGCATCGATCAGATCGTCCACGCGCGCATCGGCATCGGTCAGCGCCTCGACCATATCCTGCTCCGCATCGATGCGATCCGCGGTGGGGAGATCGCGATCGGTAAAGGCAAAGGAGTAGGTGTAGGCAGGTGCACCACCGGCATCCTCGAGCGCGGCAAAGCCGGCGTCGGTGACCTCGGCCACGCCGTACGTGATGGTGTTCACCGTAAAGTCCGAATTGTCGAGGAACAGCGCCTGGCTATCGGGCTGGGTCATGATGCCGCAGATGGTGTAGGTGCGGCCCTCAAGCTCGACCTTATCGCCCACGGCGAGGTCGTTGTTGGTGGCAAAAACGCGGTCGATGGCAACCTCGTCTTCTGCCTTGGGTTCCTTGCCCTCACAGTAGGACGCAATGTCCACCTTAGCGCGGTGCGCGTAGGTGCGCAGCGTGCGCTTGGTGCCATCGTCGCCGGCGGTCTTTTTGATGATGGCGTCGATGGAGAAGTTCTTGTAGAGCGTGACGCCGCCGACGTCGTCGGCTGCATCCTCGGCTGCCTTGAGCTGGTCGTCGGTAGCCTCGAAGGAGGTGGTCACGCGGCCGTCCTCAATCGTGTACGCATCGCGCATGTCGTCGATAAGGCAACCGATGGAATGCGCCGCGAGCAAAAAGCCCGAGGTGAGAGCGATGCTCCCGCACATAAGCAAAAAGATGCCCAGGTACTTGCCGATATTGCGGCGCAGCTCGCGCGGGAGTCGTTTTGCGAGAGGTGTCATGGCGCCGCCTACCAATCGAGCTCGGCGGCCGCGACGGGCGACTCGCTGAGCTCGTCCTCGACGATGCGCCCGTCGCGCAGGCGCAGCACGCGATTGGCCATGCGCGCGATGGCGGCGTTGTGGGTGACGATGATGATGGTGCAGCCGTAGGTGCGGTTGACGTCCTCCATGAGCTGCAGGATTTCCTTGGATGTCTTGTAGTCGAGCGCGCCCGTGGGCTCGTCGCACAGCAGCAGGCCCGGATTTTTGACGAGCGCACGGCCGATGGCGCGGCGCTGCTGCTGGCCGCCCGAGACCTGGCGCGGAAACTTGTTGCGGTGCTCGTAGAGGCCCAGCGAACGCAGCAGACCGTCGACGTCGAGCGGTTTTTTGGACAGGTGCGCCGTGACCTCGATGTTTTCCTTGATGGTAAGGTCGGGCACCAGGTTGTAGAACTGGAAGACAAAGCCCAGCTCGCGGCGTCGGTACTCGCCCAGATCGGCGGGCTTGAGCGCCGTGAGATCGCAGCCGTCCACCATGATGGAGCCGCCGTCGGCATCCTCCAGGCCGCCGATCAGGTTGAGAAAGGTCGACTTGCCCGAGCCCGAGGGCCCCAGCATGACGCAGATCTCGCCGCGATTGATGGACGTATCGATGCCATCGAGCACCGTCAGGCGTGCATCGCCGTCGCCGTAGTGTTTCTTAAGCCCGCTGACCTGGACGTAGGCTCGCTTTGCCGCCATCTTATCCCCCGTTGTTAGCCACCTGCTACTTTCTAGGCTAATAGTAAACCCGGGCGAACTATTTTTAAGCGACGTGCGCGGCTTTTTTCCAACCTACTCATTGGGGACAGACTTAAATGAGTGAAATCGCTCATTTAAGTCTGTCCCCAATGAGTGCCGGCAGGAAAGGAGCGTCCCCAAGTGCCGACATATTGGGACAGTCCCTGCCAGCCCTGCCGGCGAATCGGCAAAGACTGTCCCCAATGGCTAGGTGGCTAGGCGCGGGATTTGGCGTGTGCGAGAGCCAGGCCTACGGCGGCGATGGCGGCGGCAAAGAGCACCGTGACGCCCAGGTCGCAGGCGATGTCGCCCAGCACGGTAGACGTCAAATCAGAGGCAAGCGCCTTGCCGATCGCGTCGTTCACCCAAAACGTCGGCACAAAGTGCGCCACCGTCTGCACGGCCGAGCCCATCATCGAAAGCGGCATCCAGGCGCCGCCCAAAAACGTCATGAGCAAGCCAAGCAGGTTGCCCACACCGTTGAGCAGCTCTTCGCGCGCGCCCAGGCTCGACAGCGTAAAGCCAACGGCCAGCGGCGTGCACGCCAGGGCAAACGTTGCCGCCAGCGCCAGGCACACGCGACCCACGCCGACCTCGGCAACCGCGCTGGCAAAGCCCACGACGCCCATCATGCTCGACACGAGCCAGATGCAGACGGTGAGCACGGCGGCGGCCGCGAACACAGCGAGCGAACGCTGGCGCTCAGAGACCGGGCTGGCATCCATGCGGCGCACGCGCTCGGGCTCGTTCATGCCCGAGAACACCAGTCCCACCGACACGATGACCGACGAGATGATCGCGTACGCGCCAAAGTTGAAGTACGACTCGAGCGTGGTAGCAGCAGTCGAGTCGACCTTGACCTGCTCGATCTGGACCTCCGCGCGCTTTGCGGCCGCGTGCTCGGCGGCCCTTGCGACGTCGCCGTTGGAGGCAGCGGGCTCTAGTGCGGCCGCAGCGCCCGCGAGCGAGATCCACCGCGAGGCCTCGGCAGACGAAAGCGCCGCCGCCATGGTGCCGGAGCCGTAGGTCACATCGAGCTTGGGCAGGGACTCCCCCGCGCGGGCGGCTGCAACAAGATCGTCCTCAAACCCCTCCGGGATAAAGAACACGCAGTCGGCGCTGCCTTTGGCGCTGTTGCTCTTGGAGAGCGCGTCAGCAAGGTCGTATGTGTCGTCGCCGACGCCCGTGACCAGGTCAAAGCGTGAGCCCAGGTGCTTGGTAAGCGCCCGCGAAAGGTCGCTATTGTCGCGGTCGACCACGATCACGTTGGTGTCGTAGGGCTTGTACTCGGTAAGCTGCGACGAGTTCCAGCTCACCGAAGCCGCGATGAATACGCCCATGAGCGAGATGAACACCGTATAGATGAGCAGGTAGAACGGGTGCGCCAGCGCCATGCGAAGCGCGGTCTTAAAGGTGCTCATAGCGGCTCCTTCCAAAGATCAGCGTAGCGGCGGCGACAAACACCAGGGCCATCAGGACGAGCGCGCCGGCGCGAACAGCGAAGGGCCCCAGGTCCTCAAAGAAATACAGGCGATTGAACATGTCGCAGATGAGCTTGACGGGGTTGAGCCAGCACTCGACCGGACAAGCGCGGGCGACGTCGTCGGCAAGCGCCATCGCCGGCTCGCCGTAGAGGCCGGCGAACAAAGCGCACGTGGTGGCAAAGCCCGTGAGGATGCCCGACTTGGATGCCTTGCCGCCCTTAACGGGAAGCGTGCCCACAAAAAGCCCCAGGCCCGTGGCGGCAAGCGCGGATGCAGCACCGCCCACCAGACACAGCCCCTCGCGCCCGCCAAAGTCGACGCCAACGACTAGGCGCACGTAGCCAATCGCGACCGCCATCGAGACAAAGGAAACCAGCCACGAGCCGACAAAGATACCGGCCAGCGACGCCGTCTTGGAAAGGCCGCCCACGCAGCGGCGCGCACCAAGGCCCGACAGATTGGGCTGCAAATCGACGACGCTCAAAGCGGCAAACTCGGCAGACATCATCGCGACCAGGCCAAAAAGCGCGTAATAGTAGATGACCGTGCCATCGGGCGTGGTGCGCGTCAGGCTCACGCGGCGGGTTCCGCCCTCGAGCGACAGGGCGCGCGCAACCGCCTCCGGGTCGGCGAGCGCCGCCGGGTTGTCTTGGGCAATCTGGGACATGAGCTCGGCATTTTGCGTATACGAGCTTGCCACCGTCTCAAGGATGCTGCGGTCGGTAAGCACCGACGAGGCGCGCGAGCTGTAGTAACTCGATAGCAGCGTGAGCCTGGGCGTGCCCGCGGCATCAACCGTATAGATGCCCGCGACCTCGCCGGCCTTGAGCGCTTTGCGCGCGGTAGCCAAGTCTTCGTACTCGCTCACATCGAGCAGTTGATCGTCACTCTCCTTGGCAAGCGAGGTCGCCACGTCCTTAAAGGTCGAGACGTCCCAGGCCCCATCCGCTACGACGGCCACCGGCACCGGGTCGACCTTGCCGTCGGAGCTGAGGTTCGCAAACATAAACATGAACATCGTTGAAAGCGCAATGGGAAAGATCGCGCCCCAAACCCATGTACTCGGTCGACGCAATAGCGTCTTGAGCGTGGTGATGATGGTGTTGAACATGGCCGCCCCCTAGTCGCGCAGCTCGCGGCCGGTGATCTCGAGGAACACGTCGTTGAGAGTCGGCGGCTCGCTCCACACGCGGCCGAGCGCCACGTCGGCAGCACGCAGCGTGTCGAGGATGTCGACCAGATTGTGCGGGCTCGCCTCGCAGGTGCAGACGAGCTCGCCGCCGGACAGCTCGACCGAAAGCACGTGCTCGAGGGCGCGCAGTCGCTCGACCGTGGCGGCCTCGACGGCACCGACCTCAACAGTCACGCGCTCGCCCATCTGGATCATGCGCTTAAGCTCGTCGTTGGTGCCCTGCGCCAGCACGCGGCCGCCGTCCATGATCATGATGCGGCTGCAGATCTGCTCGACCTCCTCCATGTAATGGCTGGTATACACCACCGTAGCGCCCTCGTCGCGCAGGCGGCAGATGCCCTCCAGGATGGCGTTGCGGCTCTGGGGGTCGACCGCCACCGTGGGCTCGTCAAAGAAGATGAGCTCGGGCTTGTGTGCGATGCCGCAGGCAATGTTGAGGCGGCGCGCCAGTCCGCCCGAAAGCTTGCCGGGACGAAACTTGGTAAAGTCGCCCAGCCCGACAAAGTCGATCGCCTCGTCCACCAGCGCGCGGCGGCGCTTGCGGTCGTTAACGTAGAGGCTGCAGAAATAGTCGATGTTCTCGCGCACCGTGAGCTCGTCAAACACCGCCACCTGCTGCGGCACCACGCCGATGCGGCGCTTGAGGTCGTAGCGGGCGGGCGTCATGGGCTCGCCGAACAGCTCGATGGTGCCTTTGTCGTAGGCGAGCAGCTGCAGGATACAGTTGATGGACGTGGTCTTGCCCGAGCCGTTGGGGCCCAGCAGGCCAAAGATCTCGCCGGGGGCGATGCTCAGGTTAAAGTGGTCGAGCGCAATAAGATCGTCATAGCGCTTGACGAGGTTTTCGACATGGACGATGTCTGTCATGAGGCGGCCCTTCTGTTGGTCGTGGCCCGGTACGATTTCATCATCGCAGGAGCGGGCGGCGCGCACCAGTGAGCTTTGTCACGAGTGAGGGGGGCGGAGGCGAAACCCCCGCTCGCGCGAGCGATCGACGCCGATTTGCCGCGCGGGAGGAATGTCACGGTTGCCCCGGGCGGCCCCTCCACCACGCGCGGCTTCGCGTACAATACCCGTATGAACAGGCTTTTCGACAAATCGATTGTGCTGGCGTGCTGTATCGCAGCCGCTCTGGGCCTTGCTGTGGACGCTCGCCTGGTCGCGGCGTTTTGCCTTGGCGTTATTGCCACCTCGCTGGCTGAGCTCGCGCAGGGGAAAAGCGCCCGGCGCGCGAGCGAGACCGCGAGCTGCGCTTACATCATCGCGGCTGTCTTCGTGCCGCCGTTTGTGCCGTTTGCGCCTCTCGCCCTCTATGACATCGCGCGGCGGGTGCGCCGTGAGCACGCCTGGGCCGCGCTGGGCATTGGCGCCACCTTTGTCTTTGCGCTTGTCGCGGACCTTCGCACCGACGCGCTCACCGCCCGAACGCTCCTGCTGACTGCCATCCTTTCGGTTGCCGCTACCTTGCTATCGCTGCGCACCGCCCAGTTGGAACGCGAGCAGCAGCGCATGCGCCGCACCCGCGACGAGCTGCAGGAACGAGCCCTCGCGCTCGAAGCGCGCAACCGCGATCTTGCCGATCGCCAGGACTACGAAGTCGAGCTCGCGACGCTCGCCGAACGCGCCCGCATCGCGCGCGAGATCCACGATAACGTCGGGCACCAGCTCACGCGTACCTCGCTGCAGACCGAGGCCCTGTGCATAGTCCACGCCGATGAACCCGGCGTCGCCGCCGATTTCGCCGACGTCAAGCACACCGTTGACGAGGCGCTCCAGCTTGTGCGCACCAGCGTCCACGCGCTCAACGACAACGCCGTCGATCTTTCCGTGCAGCTCGAACGCATTGTTGAAGGCGCACGCTCGGACGGCGGCCCGCAGATTGAGCTTGAAGTTATGACCGAACATGCGCCCGCAAACGTCGCCAACTGCTTTGCGGCGGTCCTGCGCGAGGCGCTATCCAACACCATGCGCCACGCCCGCGCGCAAAACGTTGCTGTGCGATGCATGGAGCATCCATCGTTTTACCAGCTCATCGTTACCGACGATGGCATGGGCGGGACCCAGACGGGCGGTCGCGGCGCCGCCGAGGGCATGGGGCTCGGCTCCATGCGCGAGCGCGTCGAGGCGCTTGGCGGCACCTTCACCGCCGGCCCGCGCGCCGGCGTCGGCGGCTGGCGCGTGTTTGCCACCGTCCCCAAACAGCAAGGAGATGAGGCCCGATGAGGCTCATCGTTGTCGACGACGACCGCCTAGTGGTCGATTCGCTCAAGATTATCCTGGGCGCCCAGCCGCAGATCGAGGTGGTGGGCACCGGTGCCAACGGCAACGACGCAGTGGCGCTCTACGCTGAGCACTCGCCCGACATCACGCTGCTCGACATTCAGATGCCGGGACGAGACGGCCTATCGGCGGCGCGCGAGATCCTCGAGCGCGATCCTGCGGCGCTCGTGGTGTTCCTGACGACATTCTCGGATGACGAGTACATTGTGTCGGCGCTCAAACTGGGCGCCCGCGGCTACCTGATTAAAACCGATGTCGCCGCCATTCCTCCGGCGTTGGCGCAGGTCATGGATGGCAAACGCGTGCTCGAGGGCAAGGCGATCGAAGATGTTGACTTTGACGGGATGGGCGACAAGACGGGCACGCCCCGCCGGCCCGCAGCCTTTGCCAGCCTGACCGACCGCGAGTTCGAAGTCGCCGAGCTCATCGCCCGCGGCCTCGATAACAAGGAGATCGCTGCCACCGCCTATATGGGCGAAGGCACCGTGCGCAACCACATTAGCTCGATCCTAGCCAAAATGGGCCTGCGCAACCGCACGCAGATCGCCATCGCCTACCTGCGAGGGTAATTACCCAACAACCGACCACCCCGGCAAAGTAAAATGGCTGCCACCGATTTAATGCCATTTCAAAACTATGCCGGATTACTACGATGAATCGCCCGCCTTCGACCACGGCAAATTGCGCGCTTACAAAACCGCAGGTAGAACGCTTGCATTATTTAGAAAAATGCAGTCATGGTCGGGAATGTCGAATTCATCGTAGTAAACCGGCATAGTTTTGTTCGGGCGGCCCTGCACGAGTGCCTCCGCAAGCCTCGCGGGACCAAAATGATCCATTTTCCTCCACCCGCGGAAACCGGCTGACAGCGCCCGCCACGAAATCGGCCCATCTACTACGTTCGACTCAATATCCCCGACCATACCCGCTTTTCATGAAAAATCGCAGGCGTTCTACCTGCGGTTTTTATTTCGCATTACTTGCCATGGTTGAGGGTAGCGGCTTAAACGTAGTAGATGGGCCCATTTCATGGCAGACGGGTCATTTTCGGGCTGGACGGGTCGCGTGGCGGCCCGCACACGCGTTCACGCGCGGGGCCGGCGGGGCATTTTTGCCCCGCCGGCCCCTATTCCAGCGCTATACCAGCCCCATTCCAGCGCTACTCCGGCTTGGTTTCTACCGTGGGAGTCTTATCCGCCGCAACCGGAGTACGGGCGGTGTCCATAGTCAGGCAGTGCTTGGGGCAGCTTTCGATGCACTCGCCGCACACCACGCAGGCGTACGGGTCAATCAACCAGGTACCGCCCTTGCGATCGACCGCGAGCGCGCCCGCCGGGCAGCGACGCGCGCACATGCCGCAGCAGATGCACACATCCATGTCATTAACGATATGTCCGCGCAGGCGCTCTGGTGCCGTCAGCCCCTCCTGCGGATAGCACACCGTAACCGGCTGCTTGACCATAGAGCCCAAGGCCGTCTTGGCAAATGTCAGCAAACTCATGCCGCGCCTACCTTTCCGTGCAGCTAATGCAGGGGTCGATGGTCAGGATAATCATGGGCACGTTGGCAAGGAGCACGCCCTGCAGCGCATGTGTCAGACCCGCCAGGTTTTGCGACGTCGGCGTTCGCACGCGGAAACGGTCCAGGTTCTTGGTGCCGTTGCCGCGTACATAGTAGTACGCCTCGCCGCGCGGCTGTTCAATCACAACCTCGCCGCGCGCGCCGTCGGCCGGCGTAAGCTTGGTGCGCCCGCCGATGCCGTCGTGTGGAATCTTACCGGCAAGCTCCTTGATGATATCCATGGCCTGCGTGACCTCGGCGCAACGCACCTGGCAGCGGGCATAGCAGTCGCCGTCGGTCGCCACGATGGGCTCAAACGCGGCCAGATCCGCATAGGCGCCGTCGCCAAACATGCGCACGTCGTAATCCACGCCCGAGGCGCGCCCAAACGGACCGACCATCGAAAGCTCCAGCGCGTCTTTCTTGCTGATCACGCCCACGCCATGCAGACGCTCGCCACAGCTGTCGTCGTCCAAAAACGTATGCACCAGGGCCTCGTAGTCGGGGCGCATGGCGTCGAGCGTCTGGACAATGCCGGCCAGCTCGGAGTCCTCAATGTCGTGCTTAAGGCCGCCGATCTCGTTGATCGACAGAATCACGCGACCACCGCACGTGCTCTCAAAGATCTTGAGAATCTGCTCGCGCAGCGTCCACGAACGATAGAACAACGCCTCGAAGCCAAAGGCATCGGCGAGCAGGCCCAGCCACAGCAGGTGCGAGTGAATACGCGAAAGCTCATGCAGAATGGTGCGGATATACTGCACGCGGCCGGGCACCTCGATGTCGAGCATACGCTCGCAGGCGCTGGCATAGCCATAGCTGTGGCCCACGGCGCAGATGCCGCAGATGCGCTCGGCGATGTAGCCAAACTGGTGCATGTCGCGCTTTTCGGTGAGCTTCTCGAGTCCGCGGTGCACAAAGCCGATCTGCGGAATTGCCTCGATGACGCGGTCGTCCTCGATCACCAGGTCCAGATGAAGCGGCTCGGGCAGCACCGGGTGCTGCGGGCCAAACGGAATAACGGAGCGATGTGCCATGGACTTTACGCCTCCTTTTTCTGCTTGTCGCGGGCGGCCTTGGCGGCAAGCGCCGCGCGGACCTTGGCCGCTTTCTCGGGATCCATGGCGGCGAGCTTTGCCTCCATCTCGGCAGCCTTGAGCGCGGCCTTGGCGGCAGCTTCATCGTGCTGAGCATCGGAGCCGGCAGCCGCAGCGGGCTGAGCAGCGGCGCCCGCGGCATCGCCGGCGCTGGCAGCGCCCTCCCCTGCAGCAGCCGCAGCAGCGGCGGCCTTCTCGGCCGCGGCCTTGCGCGCCTTGGCCTCGGCAGCCGCGCGGACTTTCATGGCCTTCTCGCGCGCAGCCTTCACCTCGGGCGTGATAACGCTCATGGGCTCGGCAGTCGAGACCTGGTAGAAAAAGCCCTTAAAGTCGATCTGCATATCGGTGATGGCAAGACCGAATAGGTCGTGCACTTCGTTTTCAAACGGGAATATCGCCGGATAGTACGAGCTGATGGACGGAATCTCCTGGTACCGATCAATTCCCTCAACCACCAGGTTCTCGATTGGATAGCTGCCATCCTGCGCAATATGCTCCTGAGCAGAGCGAACGTTGATAAACGTATAGACCAAGCGATACGAGCCGTCGTCGACGTTGCGCTCGGCGTGCATTTGCACAAAGCGGGCACCGGCGCCCTTGAGCGTCTGGACATGCGACAGGAGCTCGTCGATCCCGACGGTGGTATAGATAGCCTTTTGCATTACTCGGCCTCCTTTGCAGCGACGGACGCGGCGAGCGTCCCAGCAGATGCGTCGCCAGCGGCGGGCACGTCGCCGGCCTCAGCCGCAGCCACAAACCCGTCCTCGCCCAGCTCAACGCCACCGTCCCAGGTTGCGGCGCCGCCCACGGTAAGCGGGTCGCCGCCGGCGCGCATCACGGCCTCCTTCTGGTCCAGGATGCCGCACGCCTCCACGATGGCATCGATCACGGTCTCGGGGCGAATGGCGCATCCGGGCGCGTACACGTCCACGGGAATCGCGCGGTCCACGCCGCCGATCACGTTATAGGCATCGCGGAACACGCCGCCCGAACACGCGCAGATGCCGCAGGCCACCACGCACTTGGGCTCGAGCATCTGGTTGTAAATCTGGCGCACGACAGGCAAGTTCTGAGCGTTGACCGAGCCCGTCACCAAAAAGATGTCCGCATGCTTGGGGTTGCCGGTATTGACCACGCCAAAGCGCTCCGCATCGAACAGCGGCGTGAGCGAGGCCAGCACCTCGATATCGCATCCGTTGCAGCTCGAGCCGTCGTAATGAATAACCCACGGCGAGCGCGACATTTTATGATCCATGGATGCCGCCTCCTAAATAAACACGTCGACGAGGATGGGCATAAGGTTGAGCAGGCCAAACACCAGCGCCACGCCCCAGCCGAGCTTAAAGCAGCTGCGCCAGGTGCTGCGTGCGAAGGTGTTGTCGATCAGCACCTCGACAAAATACGTCGCGGCCATCACGACCAGGGCTACGACCCAGCTCACCGGGTTGTCCCAAACAAAGAACATGCCCACCCACATCAAAAACAGCACGGTCTCGCACCAGTGCATAAGGGTCATCTTGGCCAGCGTGCCGCCGCTCATCTCGGTGGCGACGCCCTGGACAATCTCCTGATGCGCGTGATGCGAGTACGAAAGGTCAAACGGCGACTTGCGCAGCTTGATGGTGAGCACCGCAAGCAGCGCCAGGAAAATGGGCGCACTGTACACGATGATGGGCGCCGACTGCCCGGTCACGGCGATGGAATCGAAGCTATCGGTGGCGAGATACAGGCCCACGCTCATCAGCAGAACGGCGGGCTCGTAGCTCATAACCTGCAGCAACTCACGATCGGCGCCAACCTGGGCAAACGGGCTTTGCGTCGAGGCGGACGCCAACACCACAAAGATCGCGGCGAGCGTCACCATAAAAGCGCACAGTAGCGTGTTAGAGCCCGACACAAAGATGCCGCCGCCCACGACGGTAAAGATGAGCGCGCACGCCATATAGGTATCGTCCATGGTGTTTACGCTGGCAGGGGCTTTGCGCAGCAACTTGGCAACGTCGTAGAAAGGCTGGAGCAGGCGCGGGCCCACGCGGCCCTGCATACGGGCCGAAAGTTTGCGGTCAACGCCGTCGATCAGGCCACCAACCAAAGGCGCCAGCAGGGCAAACACCACGGTACCAATAAATATGCCCACGACGCCCGAACCTTCGAAATACTTGCCGCGCAGCACCGAGGGCGCGCTCATGGCAAGTCTCTCGGGTCCAATCCACGCGCAACACAGCAGCGCAAACAAGATAATGCTGCAGCACACAACGCTACCCACGGGGCTAATACGCTTCTCGCCAAGGGCGTCCTCCGAGTACCAATTGCGCTTTTCGGCCTTCACCTCGTGTCCCATCGAGCCGCGGAAATGGCGATATTTGTCGGTTCCCACGCCCGAAAGATATACGTTGACGTGCGGTTTGTTGCTCACGCGGAATGAAGTCAGCAGCACCACGGCGATAAACGCCACGATAACCACCATCAGATACATGGCGTCCTTGCCAATAACGTACGGCACACGGCCAAACACCATGGCCAAGTAAGGCGACACCAGACCGCTCGAGATAACCGGGAACGCCACGCAGCACAGAATCAGCAGCGCGGCGATGGTGTTGAGCGCCATCCACTCGGTCTTATGGACATTGACCTCAACGTTTTGAGCCGTGGGGTCGACGCCCGAAAGCTTGGCAAGCCACTTGCCCCAGAAGAAGAACGTCGTGGCCGAGCCAAAGGCAAGCACCATGATCATGAGTACGTTGCCGGTCTGTGCAAACGCCACCAGGGCGCCCCACTTGGACACGAGCATGCCAAACGGCGCCACAAACATGCCCATGATGCCCAGCATCATCAGGCGCGTCAGGTGAGGCATGCGGCTGAACATGCCGTCCATGTCCTCGATATTGCGGCTGCCGATATGATGCTCGGCCGTGCCCACGCACAGGAACAGCAACGACTTGGCCACCGTGTGGAACAGGATCAGGAAGATGGCCGCCCATACGGCCTCGGGCGCACCGACACCCAAGCAGGCGCTGATGAGGCCCAAGTTGGAAATGGTGGAGTACGCGAGCACGCGCTTGGCGTTGCTCTGCGAGATGGCCATGAGGGCAGCGAGCAAAAACGTGATGGCACCCACACTCGTGACCATAAAGCCGGTTACGGGATAGATGGCATAGAGCGGGCTCAGCTTGACCATTAGGAACACGCCGGCCTTGACCATGGTTGACGAGTGCAGCAGGGCGCTCGTGGGAGTAGGGGCAACCATGGCGCCCAACAGCCAAGTGTGGAACGGCATCTGTGCGGCCTTGGTGAGTGCGGAGAGCGACAACAGGATGACCGGCATCACCAGCAGCGCGGATTGCGCGGTTCCGGCGCCGGAAAGCTCGATCATGCCCGAGATGGTCAGCGGCATGCCGTTGACGTGCAGATACATGAGTCCGGCCAAAAACGCGATACCGCCCAGCATGTTGAGGATGATCTGGATGAAGGCGTTCTTGATGGCCTCGGGCGTGCGCGTGTAGCCAATCATAAGGAACGAGCACACGGTAGTGATTTCCCAGCCGCAGAACAGCCACTCAAGGTTGTCGCTCGTCACGATGACGAACATGGCTGAGAGGAACAGGAACATGAGCGCCAGGAACTGCGGGCGTCGGTCGGGCGCGGTCTGCCCGCGCAGCGCAGCCTCGTGCTCATCGTGCGCTTGGAAGTCCTTCATGTAGCCCAAGGCATACACGCAGATTAGGCTGCCGACAATGCCGACGGCGAGGACCATGATCACGCTCATGTAGTCTAGGTAGAGCGGCGTCGCCGTGACGGCTTCGGCCGCGGGCAGCGTCATGGCTGCAAAGGCGAGCGAGCCCACCAGCTGGACTATGCCGAGCACCGTGGTGAGCGCGTTCCCATATTTGAACGCGTTGTACAGGATAACGGCGCACAGAATCACGTCGATGGCGGAGCTGATGATCGAGAGCACATGCGAGGTGCCGGGGGCAACCTCAAAGCTCTGCGGACCCGTGCCAAAAAACATGACGGCGACTACAACTGTCACCGCCATAATAATGCCGGAACCTATGAGCCCCACCGCATCGCGGGCGCGGTCACCGCGCGCGAGCAGCATGCCCAGCGCCGGTACCAGCGGAAACAGGGTAAGGAAATACAGTAGCGTCATACCATCACTCCCCCATGCAAAAACGCTGCAATTGTTTAACGTTATAGCTCAGTTGAGGAGTAGCGGCGGCGGGTTTTCGGTCAACTGGGGAGTTTTAGGCGTACGGGGTAAGGAGTCTGTCCGCTTTGGAGCAGAGAGGCGACGCTCCCCCTATCGCGGCGGCAGGCGCACGGGCCACTGCGCGCGGTTTATTAACCACTTTGGAGGATGTTCCAGTAGGCTCACGACGGTCCAAAAAGTTGGCGCGGCAAGAAAAATGCGCCCCTGTGGGCGCACCATCCCGTTCGCTATTCCGCCTTTTTAACGCGCGGCTTGCGACCGCGCGGCTTATCAACCAGCGCGGACTCACCGCTCTCGCGATACTGGCGGCACCAAGCCTTGACCGAAGACTCACTGGGAATCTTGTGCTTGATCATGGCCTCGCGAACCGTTAAGCCGTTTTCCAAGCGGTCCTTGACCACGGCGAGCTTAACTTCGTACGAATAGGTGTGATGATGCGAACCGGCGTTGAGAACGGCGTCGGCACCGCCTACGGCATACGCGCGGGCCCACTGACGAGCCGTGGCCTGGGGAATGCCAAGCTCCGCGGCGAGGGCGCGATGACCGACCCCCTCTTGGAGGATCTCGACGGCGCGCTGCCTAACCTCGGGCGCATGCGTGCGAGTCCTAGTTGCTTCCGACATACCTGCCACTTCTTAGCCTTAACCGTTAATCTGCTTTCTTGCGTGCAAGTTAGATAGTAGCATTTTACTGTTTGCTCAAAGCAGTTAATTAAAATAGACGCGGTGTTATCTGGGCATTTGGCACCAATTTACGACATTTCTTTATCGATTATTTACGCTGGTAGCTGGCTCGCAGCTAATCGTCATTCGCTTGTCAACAAAATTGACATCTCTTTATGTCCTTTGGCATAGAGGATATAGTTATTAACCCCTCCCCCAATAATTTTGAGCAATCGGCAAGGCAGTAGACGTCCTTACTCCTCATGATTACCGCGCATTGCCATCCACCGGAGCAAAACAAAAAGGGCGGGGCCTGCTGCGCTTGCAGGCCCCGCACCGGTTGACACCCGACGGGACGCAGCCGGGCGAGGCGGATCCGTGCTACCGCCCCGCCCCGCCCCGCCGCGATGTTAGCTACAGCTCGTTGGCCGCGTGATACGCCGTGCGGATGGCGCTCGCAATATCGGCGGTGCGCTCGCCCGAGCAGTCGCCCACGCAGGTCACGGGCACCGTCACGCCGTCCAGGTCAAACGCGTTGGCCTTGGAGCCCACGGCCATCACCACGTAATCGCAGGCGATCTTCACCGGCTCCTCGGCGCCGTCCTCGGTGGTACGAACAGCCTCCACGCCCTCGTCGGTAATGGCGGTCAGGCGGGTCTTAACGTGCTGCTCCACGTTGTGCTCTGCAAAGTCGCTCATAATCAGCGGCAGAATGGTCTCGGACTCGCCTGCGGCAATCTTGTCGAGCATCTCGACGATCGCCACCTCGCAGCCGTGCTGCAGCAGGTACTCGGCAGTCTCGGTGCCCACCAGGCCACCGCCAATGACGGCGACGCGCCCGCTGAGCTCCACCTTGCCGGCCAGCACGTCCCAGCTCGAGACGACCTTGTCCGAGTCGGCACCCGGAACGGGGATGACCACGTCGTGCGCGCCCACAGCCACAATCGCGGCGTCGGCGGCGTTGAGATCCGTGGGGTTAGCGGCATGGTTGAGCTCAACCTTCACGCCCAGGCCGGGCAGAATCTTCTCGTAATACTCCACCGAGCGCATGATCTCGTCCTTGCGCGGGGGCGCGGCTGCCAGCACAATCTGGCCGCCCAGATGATCGCTCGCCTCGTAGACGGTCACGTCGTAGCCGCGTTTGGCCGCCACGCGCGCGGCCTCCAGGCCGGCGATGCCGCCGCCCACCACGGCGATCTTCTTGTCGCCCTCACCCGGTTTAATGGCGATGGTCGCCTCGTCGCCGTTCTCGGCATTGAGCACGCACGAGATGTACTTGCGGTTTTGAATCGCGTCGACGCAGCCCTTGTTGCAGTTGAGGCACTCGCGGATGGGCTCGCCCGTGGCGGCCTTCAGCGCAATGTCGGGGTCGCACATGAGCGAGCGGCCATAGGCGATAATGTCGGCCGCGCCGTCCTCAAGAATCTTCTCGCCGGCCTCGACCGAGACAACGCGGCCGACGGTTGCCACCGGCACGGAGACCAGGGCCTTGACGCGCTCGGCCACGGGCAGCGTCCAGTTGTAGGGCATGGCGCCCATGGGCGGAATGGTGTCGCCCATGTTACCGGTGTGGTTGGCCTGCGCGACCTGGATCATGTCGATGCCCGCGCCCTCGAGCAGCTTGGCAAACTCGCAGGCCTCGTCGGGCTGCAGACCGCCCTTGCCGCGCGGCGTGCCGTCGGGGTTCTCCATGATCACGGGGAGCTTGTACTCCACCATCAGCTGCGGCGCGACTTCCTTAATGGCAGCGACGACCTCCAGCGCGTAGCGAACGCGGTTCTCGAACGAGCCACCGTACTCGTCGGTGCGCTGGTTGAGGATGGCGGAGCACAGCGAGCCCACCAGGCGGTCGCCGTGGACCTCGATGGCATCGATCCCAGCCTGCTGTGCGCGGGCGGCCGAGGCGGCGATGGCCTCCTTGATCTGGGTGAGTTGCTCCACGGTGGCCTCGTTCACAAAGTGCTGCATGTCGTGGTGCAGCTTGGCGTAGGCCTGCTTGCGAATCTCGTTGGACTCGGCCATCTTGGCGGCAAAGGTCTCCTCGTCGCCGGCGGCCTTGGCCTCCTGCGCGGCCTTGGCGGCGGCCATGGAGCCCATGACCATGCGGCCGACGCCGGGGACGTCGTACTCGGGGTGGAACAGCTGCAGCGCGACCTTGGCGCCGTGCTTATGGACGGCGTCAGCCAGCGCCTTAAACGTGGGGATCTGGGCGTCAGTCGCCAGCTTGGGCGTGGGGCTCGCGGTCATAACGGGAGCGACGTCGCCGATGACGATGTAGCTCACGCCGCCACGGGCCAGGCGCTCGTAAAAAGCCAGGCTGCGCTCGCCAATGGAACCGTCGCGCTCCTCGTAGCCGGTGGTCAGCGGCGGGAACATAATGCGGTTTTTAAGCTCAAGGGGGCCAACCGTAATGGGCTGGAGCAGTTTGGATGCGGGTGCGGTCATGGACATTCCTCTCTTGTAGGCGCGGCGGCGATGTTGCCGCGTAGTTGTCTAGAGGATATGACATGGGAGCACGGCGACGCAACGTAAATCGGCGAATATCAGGTGGCGGCAGGTGGATGGGGCAGGGCGGCCCGTTGGTTATTTCAATCTGTAACAGTTACACGGCAAAACCGGGGTCTACCTGTTACAAATCGAGACATTCCTCTCAACCCATCCTCAACAATCTAGATCTGTAACAGCTAGGCCCACTTTTGACCCCTACCTGTTACAGATTGAGACAAACCAAACCCGCCTGCCAGTAAATCTCAATCTGTAACAACAATTCGGCAAAATCCGTCCCTCGTGTTACAGATTTAGACAAACGGGACCCAACCCACCGGTATATCTCGATCTGTAACACCTGACCGTCCAAATCGGGTCTAGATGTTACAAATCGAGTTTTTGTTTGAGAGGTTGGGAATTGGGCTGAGAGAACAGTCCCGGAATAACAAAAAAAGCTCGTCGGCTAGGCCGACGAGCTGCAAGTTCTTGGTCGCGGGGGCAGGATTTGAACCTACGACCTCCGGGTTATGAGCCCGGCGAGCTACCAGACTGCTCCACCCCGCAATGTCTGGGCGCCTCATGTGCGCAAGAAAGAATATTACGTGGGAGTTCGGTAAACGGCAAGGAAAATCTCATAGAGCATAATTCCTTCATATTTAAAACCCCTCAGCCCATATCGCCGTGAACGAATCGCAGCCGAGCGCCGCCGGCGGCGCGTATACAATGGTGCGCGTCCTTTTACGCCGACACCGGGAGTAGACATGCTGCTCGCTATCGATATGGGTAACACGCAGACGGCCATGGGTCTGTTTGACGGAGACGAGCTGGTGCAGTCGTGGCGCATGCCCACCGACCGTTCCTACACCGCCGACGAGATCCACGTGCGTCTGATGGGCTTCTTTAAGATGTACGACCTCTCGCTCGGCGCGGTCGACGCGATTGCCTTTGCCGGCGTGGTGCCGCAGCTCTCGCGCGAGTGGCACGCCGTGGCCAAGCGCATCGCGGCAGACGCCATCGTCATTGGGCCGCAGACTGCCGCCGTGACCAAGCTGCGTGCAGCGCGCCCCCAGGCCGTGGGTGCCGACCGCGTCGCCAACGCCGTTGCGGCCGAGACTTTCTACGGCGCGCCGGCAATCGTGGTGGACTTTGGCACCGCGACCAATATCGACGTCATCGACGAGGACGGCTATTACATTGGCGGGGCGATTGCGCCGGGCATCCGCATCTCCATGGACGCGCTTGCCGCCCGTGCCGCCAAGCTCGCCAGCGTGCCGCTCGAGGCGCCCGAGCACGCCATCGGCCGCGATACCGAGGAGTGCATCAAGGTCGGCGCCGTGGTGGGCGCCGCCGCCATGGCCGAGGGCTTGGTCGCGCGCATGAAGCGCGAGCTGGGCCGCGAGGACGCCACCGTTATCGCCACAGGCGGTCTCGCCGGCATCGTCGCCGATTCGACCGATGCCTTCGACATAGTCGACGGCCAACTCACCATCAAAGGCATCTGCGAAATCTACCGCCGCATGCAGGAGCTGGGATAGAGTAAACGCCAGGTCGCAGCAACCAGCCTCCAATCCTATTCCTCAAAATCGAAAATTTTTCAGTTTTGAGGAATAGGATTTTTTGCTAAGCCTCGCCGCACAACCACCTCGCCAGGTCCACGATCTGCACCCCATCGCGATCCGTGGCCTCGTGATGTGTGCGGGCAAGAATCATCTTGGGATACGCATCGCCAATGCTCAGCAGTGGCGAAATCTCGCGTTCAAACGTCTTATCCGAGCTGATGTCGTCGCTCACCTGAATGTAGAGCTTCTCGCTTCGCTTGATTGCTACAAAGTCTATTTCCTTTTTATAGAGCACACCGACGTATACCTCGTATCCGCGGCGCAGCAGCTCGATGGCCGCCATGTTCTCGTATACGCGTCCCCAATCCATATCACGTGTACCAAGCAGTGCGTATTTGAACGCGTGGTCTGCCAGGTAATACTTCTCGCCGCTCTTAAGGTATTTTTTGCCGCGAATGTCGTACCGACGAACTTTATAGAAGGCAAACGCATCGCACAGGTACCCCATGTACGTGCCGACCGTCTTGTTCGTAATCTTTAGCCCATCCGCATTCAAAACATCTGTAATGTTGCGTGCCGACGTTATGTTGGAGACGTTGTCCATCATGTAATCGGCAATGCGCAGCAGTGCCGATTCGTTTCTCACGTTATGCCGCTGCACGATATCCCTCACGATGAGCGTTTTGAAGACATTGGAGAGATATTGGTAGCGCTGCTCCTGCAGTGGATAAGGGTAAGAGCCGGACATACCGCCGGTTCTCGCGTACTCATCGAAGTCGCGATCGACCTCGCCCTCGTCACTATAAAAGCGATACTCCTCAAACGAGAATGGGAAAACCTCGATCTCGAACGTGCGCCCCGTAAAGAGCGTCGACAGATCGCTCGACAGCAAAAAGGCGTTCGATCCGGTGATGAAGATGTCGTACTGCTCGGATGCATGGAGGCTGTTGATCGCGCGTTCAAAGCCGTCGCACATCTGAACCTCGTCGATAAGCAGGAAGTTTTGCTTGTCGGACACTCGATGCTCTTTCACATAGGCGAGCAGGGCATGATATTCGAGCAGGCCCTCGAACTCGTCGAGGTTGTAATTGATATGGATGACATTCGAATTGGACAGATTTGCCTCCACGTAATCGCGGAGGGCCTCGAGCAATTTTGACTTACCGCTACGGCGAATGCCCGTTATGACCTTGATGTCCGGTACGCCAATAAGGCTCGTCAACGTGTCCATATATGACGTTCTATTGATGAGTTTCATTGGTGCCTCCCTGCGGTCTTCTATCGCTATTCCTCAAAAACGAAAATTATTCAGTTTTGAGGAATAGACTCTGCAACGAATATACCTCGTTAAAGGCCGAGCTGGCTTAATTCTATTCCTCAAAATCGAAAGATTTTCAGTTTTGAGGAATAGGGTGCTGACAACCCATTCCCCAGACAACAAGACCCTCCCCAGCACAGGCCGAAGAGGGCTTCGTTGTCATCGCTATCTTTGAGCGCGGGCGCCTCGCGTTACAGTCCGCGAATCCGTACGGCCTCGGGCGGAAACTCCTGCTCGCCGGCATCGGTCTTGATGGTCGCGCGGCCCCAGATGTCCAGGCCCGCAAACACACCGACCGCAAGCGGCAAGCCGTTGGGCGACACCGCCGCGACCTGACGACCCAACAGTGGCACCATGTCAAAGTACTCGCCCAGCACCGGAGCCAGCGGGCCGGCAGCGCCCTGCGGCATGTTGGCGGCAACCGCCCAGGTGTCCACACGGACCAGCACGGCGGCGGCCAATGCCTCGATCAGCGCCTCATCTGCCATATCCACGCCAAGCTCACCCAGCGCCGCACGCTCAATATCAACCGTCACTGCGGCAAACATGCCCGCGGCACCGGCACCGCCGTTGACGGCGACGCGCGCGAACGACGTCTCAAACGCAGGCGCACCGCACACGATATCGCTCGGCCACTGGATACCCACCTTACCGGCAAGGCCCAACCCCGGCGTCGAAGCCGTGCCCACGAGCGCGTCCATCATGCCCATCGCGGCCACAAACGGCAGGCCGTGGAAGGCGTGCATATTCACATCCGGACGCACGACCAGCGAAAACGTCAGCGAAGCATCGCCCGCGTTCCATGCGCACCAGCCCGCGGACACGCCCTCGCGGCCCGCGTCACGCGCCGCGTCGAGCTCGGTACCGGCGACAACAGCATTCATCTCGATCATCTACATACGCCCCAATTCGCCCACGATATGGCCCACGCGATCCTCGGGTTCCTTGACCTCGACACCGTTATAGCGGAAGAACCGCGCCGGGTCGTGCATCAGGTCCTCGAGCGGCACCAGCACAAAGTCGCGCTCGCCAATGAGCGGATGCGGCAGGCGCAGCTTTTTGCCGCCGTGGGTCTCGCCGTCCATCCACAGCAGGTCCAGGTCGATGGTGCGCGGACCGTTGGCCTTGGCCTTTTTGGAGCGGTCGCGGCCCAGCTCGGCCTCGATCTTCATGAGCTCGTCGAGCAGCACCAACGGCGCCAGCTCGGTCTTAATCTCGATGACGGCGTTGGCAAACGCGTCCTGGCGCGTCTCGTAGGCCGGCTCGCTCTCGTAGATCTTGGAGGAGTTGGACACGCAGGTGAGTGGAATCTCGGCGATCATGTCGCGTGCGGCGCGGATGTTGTCACAGCGATGCCCCAGGTTGGAGCCCACGGCCACAAACGCGCGGCGCGGCTGCGGCTTGGCAACCGCCCAGTAGCCGTTCAGGAACTGCGCAAAGCCCGCGGCGTCGTGCACGCGCACGATGTTGGCACCGGCCTGGATGGCGCCCAGGCACACGCCAAACGTAGCGGCATCGCGCTCGGCGGCCTCGGTCACGCCCGAGACGGCGCCTACAAAGCGCTTGCGCGATACGGCGCACATGAGCGGATAGCCCAGTGACGCCATCTTGGCAGTCTCGCGCTGGATGACGATGCCCTCGTTGGCCGTCTTGCCAAAGCCCGGACCGGGATCGATGCAGATGCGGTCGCGCGACACGCCGGCGTGGATGAGCGCGCGGGCCTGGTCGGACAGAAAGCCCATGACGCGGCGCATGATGGGCGCCGAATCGGGCAGGGTGAAGCGGCGGAGCTGCGAGGTGGGCACGTAGGCTTCCTCGCGGCGGGCGCTGCGGCGCATCATGGCGGCCAGGCGGTCATTGGGCTCCGATGCGGCCTCGGTGGCCTCGGGCGCGGGCGCGACGGTCTCGGCAGCAGCAGCCTGCTCGGCGGCCGGCGTCTCCTGCTCGCTTGCAGGCTCGGTCGCGGGCTCAGGTTCGCCAAACGGCAACGAGGGCTGCACCACGCCGCCCGGAAGCTTTGCCTCGGGCTTAGGGTCGCCCAGCAGCTTGCCGCGACGGCGACGGGCCGGCTTCTCGGCCTCGCGCGCGGCCTCGGCAGCCGCCTCGCGTGCTTTCTCGGCAACAAACGCCGCTGCCGAGGTATCGAGCTGCACCGTTGCGTGCGTGCGGGTAGGCGCGGCGACCTCGCCGGCATGCATCACAATGACGCCGCAGGTGCTCGTCTTAACAAACTCGACCATCTTGGGGTCGGTGAAGCCGGTCACGTCGTTGACGATCGAGGCGCCGCAGCGCACGGCCGCCTTGGCAACCGCCACATGACGCGTGTCGATCGAGACGATGGCGCCCTCCTTGGCCAGCGCGCGCACCACGGGCAGCACGCGGCGAGCCTCCTCGTCGGGGTTGACCGGGGTAAAGCCGGGGCGCGTGGACTCGCCGCCCACGTCGATGATGTCGGCGCCGGCGTCGAGCATCGCCAGGCCATACTCGATGGCAGCATCCGGGTCGAAGTGGTCCCCGCCGTCGCTAAACGAATCGGGCGTCACGTTGAGGACGCCCATGATGCGCGGACGGTCAAAGCTGAGCTCGTACTTTCCGCACCGCCATGTCTTGCTGTCGTTCGCCATGAACATCCTCCTAAAATGCCCACGCCGCCGCGCTCGGGCGCAGGCGGTGGGGTCGCTTTGCACTCAGTCTTTCTATTGTATCCGCGCACACGGGCTAGAACGCAAACGCGGCCGCGATGTCGCAAGAAATCAGCAGGTCGGCATTTGCATCCTGATCGGTGGGCGCCAAATTGCAAATGGCCAGCGTATCGCCAGTAAAGTAACGCGTAAGGCCCGCCGCCGGATACACTACGAGCGAGGTCCCGCCTACAATGAGGGCATCGGCCGCGGCGATGGCGGCAACGGCACCGGCCAACACACGCCCATCGAGCGGCTCTTCGTAGAGCACCACATCGGGCTTGATTCGACCACCGCACACAGGACACACGGGCACGCCCGCGGTATCCTCGTGCTCGCGCGCGCAAATCCACTCGGCGCTATAGACCGCGCCGCACGACCGGCAAATGTTGCGATGGACCGATCCGTGCAGCTCGAACACGCGCTGTGAGCCGGCCATCTGATGCAGGCCGTCGATATTTTGCGTCACCACGGCATTTAGCTTACCGGCGCGCTCCAACTCGGCCAGCTTGGTGTGGCAGCGGTTGGGCTTGGCGCCAAGCGCAATCATCTTGGTGCGGTAGAAGTCGAAGAACTCGGCCGGATGCGCCTCATAAAAGCTATGCGAGAGCATGGTCTCGGGCGGGTAGGCAAACTGCTGGTGGTACAGGCCGTCCACGCTGCGAAAATCGGGAATGCCGCTCGCCGTGGAAACACCAGCGCCGCCAAAGAACACCACACGCCCGTGGGTATTGAACAGCTCCGCCAGCGCGGTGGAGGCCTGCTTGGAATCTGTTATCGCTTGCGTCATGTTTGTCCTCCGTCCACGTTGGTCGGGGCGGCTGCGATTGCGCCGTCGCCCACGGAGCCCACCCCGCCCCTGTTGCGCTAATCTTAAGCCTGCCAACCCCGTCGAAAGGACACCATGCCTCAGACTTACACTTTCGCCTCGTGGAACGTCAACGGCCTGCGCGCCGTGCTCAAAAAGGACCCGAGCTTTATCCAGATCGCGCAGGAACTCGATGTCGATGTCCTAGCGCTGCAGGAGACCAAGCTGCAGGAGGGCCAGGTCGATATCGACCTGCCCGGCTATCACCAAACCTGGAGCTACGCCGAGCGCAAGGGCTACTCGGGCACCGCGGTCTTTAGCCGCCAGGAACCGCTGCGCGTGCTGCGCGCCGATGCACTGCTGCCCTACGCCGGCAAGGGCGGGGCTGCCGAGCTCGTCGCCCAAGCCGCAACCGAGGGCCGCGTCTGCGCGCTCGAGTTCGACAAGTTTTGGTTTGTGGACGTCTATACGCCCAACGCCCAAAATGAGCTCGCGCGCATCAACGTGCGCATGGCTTGGGACGATGCCTACCGCGGCTTTTTGGCAGGCCTCGAGCGCGAGACTGGAAAGCCCGTGGTGACCTGCGGCGACTTTAACGTGGCACACGAGGAGATCGATCTTAAGAACCCCAAGTCCAACCGCGGCAACGCAGGCTTTTCGGACGAGGAGCGCGGCAAGTTTACCGAGCTGCTCGACGCCGGTTTTACCGACACCTGGCGCGCGGCCAATCCGGACGTCGAGGGCGTCTACAGCTGGTGGAGCTACCGCTTTAATGCCCGCAAGAACAACGCAGGCTGGCGCATCGACTACTTCCTGGTAAGCAACGCAATCGCCGGCAATGTGCGCGACGCCGGCATCCGCGGCGACATCTTTGGCAGCGACCACTGCCCCGTCACTCTCACCCTAGAGCTCTAGCCCCAACTGATCTCCTGGGGACGGAGGAAAAGGAATCATTTTCACTTCGCGAGATCATCCACGCAGCTCGCTTGCCACGAAACTGGCCCATCTACTACGTTTAAGCCACTACCCTCAACCACAGTGAACAACGCAGAAAGAAAACCGCAGGTAGAAAGCCTACGGTTTTTCATAAAACACGGTTGAGGTTGGGGGTGTCGGGCCAAACGTAGTAGATAGACCGATTTCGTGGCGGGCGGGTTCAGCTGATTCCCTGGGAACGTCTGGAGGCGAAAGAAAACGGATCAATTTGGCTCTCCGAGGGCCACGATGCCCGTCGTATCAGCCGGCTATTTCAAAACTATGCCGGTTTACGGGGCTGAATCGCGAACCCCCAACCATACGCAATTCCGAAATAATAAAACCGCAGGTAAACGGCTTGCTCTATTTCAAAAATAGCCGGCATGGTCTGCTTGTGCCAATCTGGCCCCGTAAACCGGCATAGTTTTAAAATGGCACTTCGGCAGTATTGATTCCCGCCCCGGCGCAACCAGCCCTACAGTCCGTACTTCACGACGACTCGGTTGATGCGGCGACACCAAGGCTTGTACAGGGCGACCAAAAACACGCAGGTCGCGAGTCCGTGCGTGATATCGAACGGTACGGCGGTGGCAAGACGCGCCACGGTGCCCGCCCACGTGAGCGGTTGAACAAAACCGATGATGTCATACGCGTTGATCACCACGCCGTACAGCAGACCCGAAGCAAAGCCGTACGCCATCAACGCCGGCATGCGCACGGTGCCGTCGGCACGGTCGAACGCACCCGCATGCGCCAGCGCGCCGCCAACATAGCCAACCAGACCCCAGGCATACATCTGCCACGGCGTCCACATACCCTGCCCAAAAAAGAAATTGCTGGTCAGCGCTGCCAGCGCACCGACCATAAAGCCATTACGACGGCCGAGTGTCGCACCGGCGATAATGGCGATGGCGCTCACGGGTTTAAAGTCGGGAATGGGGCCAAACAAGATGCGCCCCGCCGCGGCCAACGCCGCCAGAACCAGCGTTGGCATAATCTGGCGCAGGCCCGGTCGCGACGCCTCGTAGCCCGCAAAGAACAGCGCGAGCACCAGCGCCACCACAACCAGCATGGCAAGCGCTGTCTGCTCAATGCCCGTCAGCAATGCTGCGGCCATTACCGCCGGCACCGCCAACAACAGCGGAATCTCCAGTTTTGCAAGTAGGCGCGAGACGCGATAATCCACCATTCCATCACGCCCTATAAAACACGTTGTCGGCAAAGAAGTCTGCCGGCGGCTCCATGCAGGCAATTTCGCCGTCGAACATCATGGCAACGTCGTCGGCAGCCTGCTCGGCGAAGCCCAGGTCGTGCGTGGCCATGATGACGGTGCCGCCGGCTTGCGCATGCTCGCACAGGGCGCGGGCGATAATGCGGCGGCTCGTCAGGTCCAGCCCCTTCGTGGGCTCGTCGAGCAGCAACAGCTCCGGACCAATCAACAGCAGCTTTGCCAACGCGAGCAGCTGACGCTGGCCGCCCGAAAGATCGTACGGATGGCGCGCATCCAGGCCGTCCAATCCCAGCTGCGCCGCGCGCTCCTGGGCCGCGTCCTCGTCGTATCCGCAGGTCGAAGCCCATTCCATCAGCTCGTCGTGCACTGTCTCGGCGACCAGCAGGGCCTTGGGGTTCTGCGGCAGCAGCGCCGCCGAAGCCGCCCCGCGCACCATGCGCCCACGCTGCAGCTTAGCCGTTCGGGCCAGAATCGAGAGCATCGTCGATTTGCCGCAGCCGTTTCCGCCCACAATCGCATGCACCGCGCCAGTCGAAAACGCCACATCGAGTCCGCGCAGCACCCAGCCGGACGCCCGATCGTAGCGAAACCAGCTTCCTGTCAAGGTGGTGGCCGAGCCAGCGTACATTTTTGGGAATATTCTGCATCCACCGGCGCGCGATGACGCCCCCGAGTCGTCCTGCGGCAGGATTTGCGCCTCAAATTTAGCCGATTTGTCCGTTTTTGGTCCCTTTTTCGCACCCGCAACGTCCGCGTGCGGGTCTAAAGAGCCCTGCCGGCCACCAGCGATGCTGAAAATTCCGTTTTTTGCACGCCGCGAGCCACCCCACCCTGGCACCTCGCCAGAAAACAGCTCTTCGCGATGCCCCAAGGAGGCAATGTCGGCCACCTCGCGCACGCGGCCGCCCTCAATCCGATACGCGCACGTCGCATACTCGAGCATTGGGCGCGGTTGATGCGTAGCCACAACAACCGTGCAGCCCAGCTCGCGATTCACACGAAACAGCGCGTGCAGAAAATTCTTCTCGGCAACGGGATCGAGCTGAGACGTGGGCTCGTCGA
Organism: uncultured Collinsella sp.; assembly: GCA_959601045.1. Lineage (GTDB taxonomy): Bacteria > Actinomycetota > Coriobacteriia > Coriobacteriales > Coriobacteriaceae > Collinsella. The sequence goes on along the minus strand of CAUGNZ010000006.1, from coordinate 51,867 downwards.
GTAGCAGCACACGCGGACGCAGCGCCAGGACGGCGGCAAGCGACAGCAGCTGCTTGCGGCCACCCGAAAGCGTATCGGTATCGCGATGAAGCCAGTCCTCCAGACCAAAGAAATAGCTGGTTTCGGCAACACGGCGGCGCATCTCGTCGCGCGACACCCCCAGATTCTCTAGGCCAAACGCCATCTCGTGCCACACGGTCTCGCACACAATCTGGTTCTCGGGATCCTGGAACACGTAGCCCACGCACTCCGCAGACGCGCGCACGTCCATGTCGGCAACGTTCTCGCCCAGCACGCGCGCATCGCCAGTGCGCTCGCCCGCCGGAGCGATCTCGGGCTTGAGCAGCGACAGCAGCGTCGACTTACCCGATCCGGTACCGCCAACAAGCAGCGCAAATGCACCTTGGGGAACAGACCAGTCGAGCCCCTCGAGCACCGCAGCATCAGCCCCGGGGTAGGCAAAGCTCAGGCTCCGCGCCTCAATCGCCGGCATATCCGGGCCGCACGCCGCACCCGACACCGGGCCCCTATCCAACCGAGCCATCAGCCAAACCTCTTCTCATCGATCACATGCAACACGCAGGGCAGCACCATCCATGCAGCGTACACGACATAGCCCAGCCACGGCGCCGGCACCGAGAGCTGCGGATAAAACGAATACTGCGTCGTCGCGGTCCACGCCACTGCCGCCGTGGCCACGCCAAACACCGCAAGCCCAGCCAGCGCGACAACGTCGCTGCGCCCCAGTCGATACCTCGCATACGTCGTACGACGCGTCGCGGCACCCCACCCGCGCGAGCGCATCGCGTCCGCACGCTCCAGCGAATCTTCCATGCCCCAGCCCATCAACACGCTCGATGCCCGTAGGCGCGAACGCACGGGGTCGGCCGGCGCACGCCCCGGCACATCAATCGCATCCTGCACCGCCAACACCGTACGACCGCGGCGCAAAAACTGCGGGACAAGCTGCATGCACATCGAGATCATGAGCGCAATCACCGGTGCGGCATTGCCCAGCAGCGCGAGCACCTTGTCGTATTCGAGCATCGACGCCGCCGCCTCAAACCACAACACGCTCGCCACAAACAGCCCTCCCATGCACAGGCCGTATACCATGCTCTCCAGATACACCGCGCGCATGCCAATACGGAACAGCTCCGTCGAGCCCGAGGCGCTAAACAGCGGATTGAGCACCGCGACGATCAAAATCACCGGCAGCTGCCAGCGGAGCGCGCCCAGCGTGCGGGCAGCCCCACGCGTCGCAAATCCATACGCCAGCCCGCCCGCAAGTGACAGCGCAATCAGTACCGGCTGCATCGAGAACATAGTGAGCCCCAGCGTCAGCACTATATAGAGTGCCGGCACAGCCGGATGCGACATCGAGAATGCCGCGACGGGCTCGCCGCCAAACTCCTCTCGTATGTTGTCCACGGGCACCCCGTCCCCTCGCTCAAACAACAGCTCCGCAGCACCGCCAACGCCGCACGCAAGCAGTGCAAACGCCACGCCGGCGGCGCAAGCCTCAACCGCCGCAAACCAATCGTTACGCGCTCGTCATATGCCTGCGGTATCATATTGCGCCGTGTATCGTTTCCAAACACACGTCTCTATAACGTAACAGGAGATCACATGGACGCAACCGCAATTATCCTCGCTGCCGGCGAGGGCACCCGCATGAAGTCGAACCACTGCAAGGTTTCGCACAAGATCCTGGGTAAGCCCATGGTCCAGTGGATCGTCGACGCTACCATCAAGGCCGGCTGCAGCCGCGTCGTGGTCGTCATCGGCAGCCACGCCGACGAGATGCGCGCCCTCATCGACGGCGCCTACGCCAACAGCGCCACCAAGGTCGAGTGCGTCGAGCAGACCGAGCGCCTGGGCACCGGCCACGCCGTAAAGGTCGCGCTCGAGGCCTGCGGCATCACGCAAGGCCCCGTCGTCGTGCTCAACGGCGACCTGCCGCTCATCACCGCCGACACCGTCGCCAAGTTCGCGCAAACCGTCGCCACCGGCGAGCTCGCCTGCACCGTCATGACCATGACCCCGCCCGATCCTTTCGGCTACGGCCGCATCAAGCTGGGCGCCGATGGTCAGATCGAGCGCATCATCGAGCAGAAGGACTGCACGCCCGAGCAGGCCGCCACGCTGCTGGAGTGCAACGCCGGCTGCTACGCCTTTGACGGCGCGCAGCTCGCCGCCCACATTAACGAGATCGGCAACGACAACGCGCAATCCGAGTACTACCTGCCCGACATGCTCGAGATCCTCAAAGGCCACGGCCAGGCTGTCTCCATCTTCCACTGCGACGACTACCGCGACGGCCTGGGCGTCAACAGCCGCATCCAGCTCGCACAGCTCACCGCCATCGCGCGCGACCGCATCAACGAGCACTGGATGGCCGAGGGCGTTACCTTCATCGACCCCACGCAGGCTTGGATCGGCCCCGACGCCACCATCGGCCGCGATACCGTCGTATGGCCGCAGACGCACCTGATCGGCCACGTCACCGTGGGCGAGGAGTGCCAGCTCGGTCCCAACAGCCGCCTCAGCGACACCACCGTCGGCAGCGGCTGCACCATCGATGAGACCATCGCCATCGAGGCCGTCATCGAGAACGGCGTCGACTGCGGCCCGCGCGCTTACCTGCGCCCGGGCACCCACATGCTCGACGGCTCCAAGGCCGGCACGCACGTGGAGATCAAGAAGTCCACGATCGGCGAGGGCTCAAAGGTGCCGCACCTGTCCTACATCGGCGACACCACCATGGGCTCCGGCGTCAACGTGGGCGCGGGCTCCATCACCTGCAACTACGATGGCGTGCACAAGCACAAGACCGTCATCGGCAAGGACGCCTTCATTGGCTCCGACACCATGATGGTCGCGCCCGCCCAGATTGGCGACGGTGCACTCGTGGCCGCTGGCTCCGTCATCACCGAGCCGGTCCCGGCAGACGCGCTCGGTCTGGGCCGCGCCCGTCAGGTAAATATTGAGGGCTGGGCCGCCGATTACCGCCGCCGCCTGCACGAGGACGACGAGGTATAACGTTTTACCAAGCACAAAAGGAGCTGCTCCATGGGGGCGGCTCCTTTTTCCATCGTGACCTGCGCAACCGGATGAGTGGTCGGTTCGTGTCCGTTGGCGGTAAAGACGTTATCAGGACCCGATAAACCCCGCCGCGCGGTTACAATGCAACAAGGCATCTATATGGCATTCGATGTATAAAGGAGAAGGGTAATGCCGATTAATGATCCCGAGAAGTCGGAGAATATGCGCAAGTCCATCCGCGTGTATTCCGGTTCCTCCAACCGTCCCCTCGCTCAGAAGATTGCTGAGTACCTTGGGGTCGAGCTTTCGGGCCTTACGCTAAAGCAGTTCGCCAATGGTGAGATTTACGCCCGCTACGACGAGACCGTCCGCGGCGCCGACGTCTTCCTGATTCAGTCCGTGGCCGGCGGCAACGTCAACGACATGCTCATGGAGCTGCTCATCGCCACCGACGCTGCCAAGCGCGCATCCGCCCGCTCCATCACCGCCGTTATCACCCACTACGGCTATGCCCGCCAGGACCGCAAGGCCGGCCCGCGCGAGCCCATCACCGCCCGCCTCGTCGCCAACCTGCTCGAGCGCGCCGGCGTCAACCGCATCATCACCCTCGACCTGCACCAGGGCCAGATCCAGGGCTTCTTCGATATCCCGGTTAACCACCTGTCCGCGCTGCCGCTGTTTGGCCAGTACTACAACGACATGCACTTCGACACCGACAACCTGGTTGTCGTCTCCCCCGACGTGGGTCGTGCCAAGGCCGCCAAGAAGCTCTCCGACATGCTCGGCTGCGACCTGGCCATCGCCCACAAGGGCCGTCCGCGCCACAACGCCGCCGAGGTCATGGGCATCATCGGTGACATCAAGGGCAAGACCTGCATCATCAACGACGACATGATCGACACCGCTGGCACCCTGTGCGCCAACGTCAAGGAGCTCAAGGCCATGGGCGCCGGCGACATCTACGTGTGCGCCACCCACGGCATCTTCTCCGGTCCGGCCATCGAGCGCCTGAACGATGCCCCCATCGTCGAGTGCGTCGTCACCGACGCCATCCCCGTCGAGGTCGGCGGCAAGATCAAGACCATCTCGGTCGCCGAGGAGTTCGCTCAGGCCATCTCCGCCGTTTACCACGAGGAGCCCGTCTCCACGCTCGTCGGCGGCGACTTCGCGCTGTAATCGCATCGTCCTTGCAACCCGGCGCATCGCCGTCGGGACCCAATAAAACCCCCCCCGCCCCCCCCTGGCGCCGCAAGGGGCGGGGGGGGGTTTCTTCTGTTCCGACGGCTCGCTCTGCCGCGGCCGCGCTTTTGTCTGGTGGGATTTCGCTGAAACGAAGTCTCGCCTTCGGCGGGCGTGGTAGCCTTTGTCGTTGATTAAACTTTTATGTGTAACGAAAGGACGAACATGGCAGCTGCACAGCCGCTTAAGATTCGCATGGTTGCCGGACTTGGCAACCCGGGCGAGGAATATGCCGAGACCCGCCACAACGCCGGCTTTAAGGCGATCGACGAGCTGGCCCGTCAGGCCGGCGTCACGTACTGGAAAAACCAGGCAGGCGCCGAGGTCGCGCTCATTAATATCAACGATGCCGAGGAAGAGAACGGCAAGCGCCGGATCGTGCTGGTCAAGCCGCAGTCGTATATGAATACCTCGGGTGGCCCCATCTCCAAGCTCTGCCGCGAGTACAAGATCAAGGCCGAGGAGCTACTCGTGATTCACGACGAGCTCGACATTCCCGCCGGCGACGTACGTGTTAAGGTGGGCGGCGGCCACGCCGGCCACAACGGCCTGCGCTCCATCATCGACAAAATGGGCAGCCGCGACTTTAGTCGCATCCGCACCGGTATCGGCAACCCTCCCGGCAAGATGGCCGTGGCAGATTACGTGCTCAAGCAGCTGCGCGCCCGCGAGGCCGAGGACTTCCAGAACACCTGCGCCCGCGCCGCAGATGCCGCCGGTCTGGCCATCGTCCACGGCGTAATCTACGCCCGCGATCACGTAAACGGCGCCGCTTCCGCCAACGGCAAGCACTAAAACCTACTATTTAGGGATGTTTATTTTGGCAGGTTTTATCTACGGAAATGCCGTGGTGGCTGCATCGCAATAAACCCCGTACTGCCATACACACATAGCGCCCCAAGGGGGCCGGCCTCATCACAACCCGAGGCCGGCCCCCTTTGCCGTTTTACCTGATAAAACCGACCAAAATAAACCTCTCCCCCTTTGGTAGGCCAAAGTGGATAAACCCTGCTCCCAACCGCCGAAGACACACGTAAACAGCATGTCCATGAGGGTATAATTTGCACCGTATGTCTGCACAACGCCTGTGCGCGTACGGTTTTACTCGGGCTACCGTCCATTTCCGTGGAGGCACGGTTCGGCGGCCCTAACAAGAGAGGGGTTCTATGTATAAGATCCTGGAGAAGACGCAGTTCTCGGAGAAGGTGTTCAAGTTCCGCATCGAGGCGCCCGCAATCGCCAAGCATGCGCACGCTGGACAGTTCCTCATGGTTCGCGCCAACGAGACGGGCGAGCGTGTCCCGTTTACCCTGGCCGGTTGGAACGGTGACGAGGGCTGGGTCGAGTTCATCTTCATGGTGATCGGCAAGACCACCGAGATGCTTTCCACCTATGAGGCCGGCGAGTCACTGCGCGACGTCGTGGGCCCGCTGGGCGTTCCCACCGAGATGGCCGAGGGCCCCTGCGCCGTCATTGGCGGCGGCGTCGGCCTGGCAATTGCCTTCCCGGTCGCCAAGCACCTGGTCGAGACCGGCCACGAGGTGCATGCCATCATGGGCGCCCGCACCAAGGACCTCCTGCTCATGGAGGACCAGTTCCGCGAGCTCCTCGACGAGGACCACATCCACATCACCACTGACGACGGCTCCTACGGCGAGCAGGGCGTTGTCACCGCTCCGCTGGAGCGCCTGCTGCAGGACAAGGCCGTGAGCCAGGTCTTCTGCGTCGGCCCCGTTCCGATGATGAAGTTCTCGACCCTCACCGCCCAGAAGTACGACACCCCCATCACCGCGTCGCTCAACCCCATCATGGTTGACGGCACCGGCATGTGCGGCTGCTGCCGCGTCGAGGTGGGCGGCGTGACCAAGTTTGCTTGCGTCGACGGCCCCGACTTCGATGCCACCCTGGTCGACTGGGATGACCTTCGTGCCCGCCAGGCCGCTTACCGTTCCGAAGAGGGCGAGTCCCTCAAGGCCTATGAGGAAAAGAGCTGCGCATGCCACTAGTTAATGGTCGTTTCGTTGCCGATATGAAGTCGCCCCGCACCCCCGATAACGAGGAGCCGGCCGCCGAGCGCGCCTGCGACTTCCGCCCCGTCGACAAGGGCTTCACCGAGGAGATGGCGCTGGCCGAGGCCGAGCGCTGCCTCAACTGCAAGAAGCCGTTCTGTGTTGAGGGCTGCCCCGTCAACATCAACATCCCCCGCTTTATCGAGCAGATCCGCGAGAAGGACTTCGGCGGCGCCCTCGATACCATCCGCGAGGACTCCATGCTCCCCGCCATCTGCGGCCGCGTCTGCCCGCAGGAGAACCAGTGCGAGGGCAAGTGCATCCGTGGTAAGAAGTCCGAGCCCGTGGCCATCGGCCAGCTCGAGCGCTTCCTGGGTGACCGCCCCGAGCTCGCCTCCACGCCCAAGATGGCCCCCAAGAACGGCAAGAAGGTCGCCGTCGTCGGCTCCGGCCCGTCCGGCATCACCTGCGCCGGCGAGCTCGCCCGCAACGGCTTTGACGTCACCGTCTTCGAGGCCTTCTTCACCGGCGGCGGCGTGCTGGTCTACGGCATCCCCGAGTTCCGTCTGCCCAAGGCGGTCGTCAAGCGCGAGATTGACGGCCTGGAGGACATGGGCGTCAAGTTTGAGTACAACTCCGTCGTGGGCAACATGGCCACGGCCGAGGAGCTGTTCGAGCAGGGCTTCGACGCCATCTACGTGGCGACCGGCGCAGGTCTGCCCAAGTTCCTCAACGTCCCCGGCGAGAACCTGCCCAACGTCTTCTTCGCCAACGAGTACCTCACCCGCGTGAACCTGATGAAGGCCAACAAGTTCCCCGAGTACGACACCCCCACCAAGCACGGCAAGAACGTCGTCGTCTTTGGCGGTGGCAACGTGGCTATGGACGCCGTCCGTACCGCCAAGCGTCTGGGCGCCGAGCACGCCATTATCGCCTACCGTCGTACCGAGGACGAGATGCCCTGCCGTCGCGCCGAGCTGCACCATGCTAAGGCCGAGGGCGTCGAGGTTCTGCCGCTCGTCTCCCCGCTCGAGTTTGTCGCCGGCGAGGACGGCTCCGTGTGCGCCGTCAAGGTCCAGAAGATGGAGCTCGGCGAGCCCGACGAGTCCGGCCGCCGTCGTCCTGTTGCCATCGAGGGCGCCATCGAGGAGATCCCCTGCGATGTCGCGATCTCGGCCATCGGCACCAACGCCAACCCCTTCGCAGCCAAGATCGGCGGCAAGATGGAGCTCAACAAGTGGGGCTACATCGTCGCCGACGAGGAGACCGGCCAGACCACCGATCCCCGCATCTGGGCCGGCGGCGACATCGTCACCGGTGCCGCTACGGTCATTCTGGCGATGGGTGCCGGCAAGAAGGCCGCCGCTTCCATCACCAAGAGCCTGCTGGGCGAGTAATCACCTACAGAGCTAGCCACTCAACGGCAAAGTCCCCGTTGAGCACACGCCCGGCGGGGACTTTTTCTATGCCGGCCGCCCGACCACCACAAAGGGGACAGGCACCTTTGTGGTGGTTGGAGGCCTGGCCGGTCGTTTTGTCTCGATCTGCAACAGTTAGGCCCTGTTGAGCATCGTAGTTGTTACAGATCAAGATATTGTGCGAACATCCGCCTGTTCATCTCGATCTGTAACAGTAAGAGGCAAAATTCCTTGCTACGTGTTACAGATCGAGACATTGCGCCGGCGGTCAGACGATTCATCTAAATCTGTAACATCTAGGGCCGTTTTGGACGGTCAGGTATTACAGATTGAGATTTTACTGAAGCCGAGGATGGGAGCTGTCACCAAAACTTAGCGCTTGCGGCGCTTGGTCGCGGCGACACCGGCGGCGGCAACGGTTGCACCGGCGATACCCAGGGCGGCGACCGTCATCGCGGTGGCATCGCCCGTGGCAGCCAGGACGGCGTGGGACTTCTTGGCCGGCGTGGTTTTCTCAACCGTCTTGGTCACCGTGGTGGTTGCGGCAGGCTTGGTCTCCGGCTTGATCTCCGGTTTCTGCTCGAGCTTGGTATCGGGCTTAACCTCGGGCTGCGGCGCCGGCATCTCCGGGTCGACCGGGACCGGCTTAGCCTCGGGCGTAAACGTCAGGTCGGTGATTAGCCATAGCGTACGGAACAAGCCGGGAACAGGCGCATGCTCGCTTGCCTTATCCACCCGATAACTGCACTCCACGCCATTGACCATCAGTTTAATGTTAGACGTAAAGAAGAAATCCCACGCCGGCTTAAAGTACAGGCCATAGCGATAGGTCACACCAGATTTAAAAGCGTCGATGTGGTTGGTGATTTTCCGGTCCCAGAATATATCGGAGTTCACTTCACTGCCATCGCTGCCCGTCCAGAACTCACACTGAAGAATGGAGTTCGAGCCCGCCGGAGTGTCTGCCGTAAAGTCCGGTTTATCGCCCGCCCTAAAGATGGTGGTGGCGTCGTCAATCTCGATAACGTCGATAGTTTGCCAATCATCAACCGGCTGCTCGCACAGCATATTGGCCGCATTGGGCGCAAACACGCCATCGACGGTCTTATCTGTCACGTCGGTCACACCATGCGACGTAATGGCGTCGTTTGCCGGCGCGGCGGCGTTGTCACTGGGAATGTTTTGTTCAGCGGGTACCGCATTGTTAGACTCATCGGCGGCGTCAGCCGGAGTCGTCTGCTGAGGTTCGGCGACAGTTTGTGCCGCCGGAGCAGCGTCGGTTGCAGGCGTGGTCGCCGGAGCCGCATCCTCCGCAACTGCCGGCGTCACCAGAGCCGCGGCAACCTCGCCCGTCGCGGCGGAGGAATCCGCGCACTCGGTCGCGAGCGCCACGCTCGGCAGCAGCAGCTGGCCGGCCATGAGCGCGCAGGCCCCCGCGCAGGCAAGCTTGGCGCCCACGCGACGCCATGTTCCGTGGGAGAACGAGCACGCACGGCCGTGGTTGATTGAGTTGTCATGGATTTGCGTTCGCATGTGAGCCTCCTTGTCGTAAGGGGTGCTTCTGTAACACCATGTTACGGGAAGATAGCCGGACCCCGGGGCACGAATTCTCAAGTGGCGCATCTGCCAGCGCAAAAGGCAACGAGCATACGATTGCCAAGCGCGCCCCGCCCCCCGAAAGGCTCACCCCCTACCGACCTGGTCTACAATCAAGGACACGATTATTCCGTCTATCCAAAGGACCGTCCTTGAACCTGAGCAGGCCTAAAATCAACGCGCTTCTGGCACTCGCGCTCTTCACCTTCGCCTTCCTTGCCGCCGAGTTTCGTTTCGACGTCAACGTCGGGCTGCTCGCCGGTGCCGAACGCGTTGTAATCGCACAGGGCTTTATTCTGGGTGCGAGCGTACTCGGCTTTATCGGATACGCGCCACTGCTCGGACTCGCACAGCGCATAGGCCGCTCCCCGGCAGCCGTCAACACCGCCGCCGTTCCCATCGCCATCGTGGGCCTAACCCAAATTCAGTCCCCCACGGACCTGCTTGCGCTCGAGATTTTGGGCTGCGTGGCATTCTATGGACTCGGCCTGCTGGGCGCCGCTGCGCACCACGCCTTTTCACTGGCGTTTCAAGACGATCCCAAGCTCGCCACCGGTGCGGGAGCAGCCTATGCCGCGGGCATCCTGATGCAGTTCGCCGTCAACCTGCTCAATTGCGGCGGCATCGCAGAGCTCATCGTCCTTGGCGCAGCGACTATCGCCATATCCGCCCTCGGCGCTGTTCCTCAAGAGACCACTGAGAGCCCGAACCCCCTTATCAATCCCTTTGTCGAACCTTCGCACGCCCTCGCCAAACAGGCATGTTGGAGCATCGCGCTCGTCATGATTCTGGCCTGCTTGTTCTCGACCCTCGACAACGTGGTCACGCTCTCCAACGCCCACGGCACCATTGCCGTGCAAACATGGCCGCGCCTCTTTTTGGCGGCGAGCGGCCTTGCCGCCGGCATTATCTTTGATCTTGCCGAACGCCGATACATGGGACTTGTCATGCTCGGCATCGCCGTGCTCTCGACCATTTCCATCCTGACCGTGGAAGCCGGCGCCGATCCCAACCTGGGCCTCATTGTCTTTTACCTGAGCTCGGGCTTTTTCGTCACGTTCTTTACCGCCACGTTTACGCAGCTGGCGCCGCGCATGCATACGCCCGCACTATGGGCTGGCATGGGCCGTGCAGCCAACAACGTGTGCGCGTTCACTACGTCGGGCATCTCGCTGGCACTTGTGGCCTCAGGCAATGTTGCTCTCATCATGATCGGTGCGCTCGTTTTGCTCGTCGCCGCCTGCGCAGCATTCGTGGCAGCCGGCTTGTTCCGCCTGCCCCAAACCGAGCAGGAGCGCGAACATCAACAGCTTGCCGAGGAGGCGCTGGCAGTACCGAGTATCGAGGAGCAGCGTCAGGCCTTCATCACCGACCACGGCCTCACCCCGCGCGAAGTCGACGTGCTCATAGCCGTGACCCAGGATGAACGCCCGCTCAAGCAGATCGCCGAGGAGCTCGGCATCTCGATGCGCATGGTACAGCGCCACCTGAGCTCTATCTACCAAAAGACCGACACGCAAACGCGCGCCGGTCTCACCAAAGCCTTCCCCTCGGCCTAAAACAAAAACCACCACAAAGGTGCCTGTCCCCTTTGTGGTGGTTTTGATCGGCTAGGCTTCGAGCTGCGCCAGCTTGTAGCGGTAGGCCGCCGCGATGACGTCCTTGCAGCCTTCGCGGCCCAGCTTGGCGCGGTTGACGACGATGTCTTTACCGCTCGTCATCTTCCACTTTCCGGCGCTATAGCGCTTATAGAACGCCTCGCGCGCCTTCTGCTGCTGCTTGACCAGCTTGGCGCCCTTCTTTTTGTTAAGGCCACGCTTCTTGCGCACAATCTCGACGCGATCCTCAAAGGGTGCGGTCACCAACACAGCAATGTGGTTGGGGTTGTTACGCAGCAGATAATCGGACAGACGACCCTCGATAATGCAGCTCTCGGTCTCGCCCAGGTCCAAGATCACCTGGCTCATCTTTTGGAACAACTTATCCGAGTACGAACGCGCATCGTAGCGGTCGGGCAGAAACGCCATGTTCTCCACAGCCAGACGCTCGTCGTAGGCGGCCATCTTATCGAGCGACTCGCCCGCGCGCAGCGACGCACGCACCAGCAGCTCGTTGTCATACAGCGGAATCCCCAACTCGTCGGCAAGCATGCGACCAATCTCGTGGCCCTCGGCGCCAAAGTCGCGCGCGATGGTAATGACCACAGGATTCTTCTTATTCTCCAGATCGCTCATCGCGATTCCTTTCTAACAAATGGGAAAAGAGCTGTTTATCCGTTATTCCCACGATACCGTACCTGGGTTTTCCTGGTGCCCAAGATTGGCCTGAAAGAGGAACGACGCGTACTTTGGTACGCGAGCGACGGTTTGAAGGCCAAGGTTGGGTGCCAGGGAAAGCCAGGCTATGCCGCCACTATGCGGCGTTGATAAGCCCTCACCAGCAGCGAGATACCAAAGTTGAGCACAAAGTACATCGCAAACACCAGGCCGTAGAGCATAAGCACCTGCGACAGGTCGATCGCATGGGCCATCACGACGTTTGCCGTGTACATGAGCTCGGCCACGTTAATGCCCGAAAGATACGAGCTGTCCTTGATGACGGTCGTGCACTGGCTAAACAGCGCCGGGATGATCGTCTTAAACGTCTGCGGCAGAATGATGTAGCGCATGGTGGCAAAGAAGCCAAAACCCTGGCTCTGCGCTGCCTCAAACTGGCCGCGCGGAATCGAGTTGAGGCCGCCGCGCACGATCTCGGCCATAACGGCGCTGGTAAACAGCGTAAAGGCGATGGTCGAAATCACAATGTCCAAACCCTGCACCGTAAAGTAGATAAACAGAATCCACAGCAGGTTCGGCGTGCAGCGGAACAGCTCGATATAGGCGCTCACCAAAATACGGAACGGGCGGGGCGCATAGCTCTTAATGAGCGCCAGCACCGTGCCAAAGATGAGCGAGAAAAAGATCGACAGCGCCGAGATCTCGATGGTCTTAACAAAACCGCCCCAAATGTAGAGCAGGTTGGTCGCGTTGAAGATTTCCATGCGCTAGGCCTCCTCTACGTTGTCGAGCCCCAGCTCGGCCAGGCTCACGCCGCGCGGACGCTCCTTGGAGCGGCGCTCGAGCCACTGCACCAGCATGGCGAGCGGAAAGCAGATGATGAAGTACATAAGGCAGCAGACGATGTATCCCTGCAGGTAGCCGTACAGACTCACAAAGTTGTCGGAACGATACATAAGGTCGCCGCCGGCCACAAGCGCCAGCACCGACGTGTTCTTGACCAGGTTGAGCGCCTGGTTACACAGCGGCGGCAGAATGATCTTGAACGTCTGGGGCAGTACGATGTACCAGTATGCCTGCGCACGGGTGAAGCCCTGGCTCTGGGCCGCCTCCATCTGACCGCGCGGAACCGCCTCGATACCGGTGCGGATAACCTCCGAGATGTAGGCCGCGTGATACAGGCCCACACCCAAAAAGCCCAGCACGAACGGCGCGATGCGCACCGGCTGGTCGGCACCGGTTATGGCCTGCAAAAACTGCGGACCAGCCATGTACATAAAGAGCACCTGCACGGGCAACGGGGTGTTCTGGTAAAACTCCACGTACACGCGGCTTATGGCGCGCAGCACGCGCGAACGGGTGGTAGAGAACACACCCAGCAGCGTGCCCAGCACCAGCGACAGCAGCAGACCGGCAACGACCACCTGTAGCGTCACGCCAAAGCCCTCCCAGAAGGGCCCCATGTTTTGAAATGTCGTCGACCAACGGTCGGCGTCAAATAATCCTTCGAGCATTTGATTCCTTCCTTGGACGATGCGCCTATACAAGACCCCAGGTCTTGACCTCTTGGTCGAGCCAGCCGTCGGCCAGACGATCGCAAATCACCTGATCGACCACGGCCGAAAGGTCGCAGCCCTTCTTGGTCGCCACGCCGTAGCCCTGCTCGCCAAACTTGACCTCGGGCTGCAACAGCTCAACGGTCTCGTTCATGTAACCGGCCAGCGTGGAGCGGTCCATGGCAAAGACGTCGATATTGCCGGCGTCGAGCGAACTCTTGATGATGGGATAGCCACTAAAAGCCCTAAACTCGGGCTTACAGCTAAAGCCGTTGTCCTTGATCATCTGCTCGATCAGGCCCTGCGTGGTGGCACCCTGGCTCACGCCGATGACCTTGCCGTCCAGGTCCTCAATCGAGGTAAAGCCCGAACGCTTCTTGACCATGAGTCCCACGTAGTCGGTGCGGTACGGCGTCGAGAAATCCCAGCTCTTCTTGCGCTCGTCGGTGATGGTGTAGGTCGCCGCGACCACGTCGAGTTGGCCGTTATCGATCAGCGGGCCGCGTGTCTTGGGCGTTACGTCGGTAAACTCGACAAGCTCCTGGGCACGGGCTTCCTTGTAGCTCACGCCAAAGACAGCGGCGGCGATCTGGTAGCACAAATCGACTTCCATGCCCTCAAAGCGGCCTTTGGCGGTGTCGTAATAGCCGTAGCCGGGAACATCTTTCTTGACACCGGCATTCAGATGGCCGCGCGACTTGATGGCCGCAAGCTTGGATCCCTTGTCGGAACCCTCGCCGCTGGTGGAGTTGCCGCAACCGGTGAGCGCGGTCCCCGTCAGCGCGAGCATGCCGGCGCCCGCCAGCTGCAAAAAGTGACGGCGCGACACGGCCGCCCTCGTCATATCCGTCATGTCCATCACCGCGCCTAGTGCAGAATCTTGGACAGGAACTCGCGGCAGCGCGGGTTCTCGGGGTTATCGAAGAAGTGCTCGGGCGTGCCCTCCTCCAGGATGCGGCCGTCCTCCATAAAGATGACGCGGTCGGCCACCTGGCGCGCAAAGCCCATCTCATGCGTCACGCAGATCATGGTGATGTCCTCCTGCGCAAGCTCAATCATAACGTCCAGAACCTCCTGGACCATCTCGGGGTCGAGCGCCGAGGTCGGCTCGTCAAACAGGATGATGGGCTGCTTGGTACACAGGGCACGGGCGATGGCGATGCGCTGCTGCTGACCACCCGAGAGATTCTGCGGATACTCGCCGGCCTTATGCGCCATGCCGACGCGCTTGAGTGCGGCGATGGCGATCTCGGTCGCCTCCTCCTTGCTCTTCTTTTGCAGCTTGATGGGCGCGAGCGTCAGATTGCCGAGCACCGTCATGTTGGGATACAGGTTGAACTGCTGAAACACCATGGAGCTGTACTTGCGAGCCATCTCCAGGTGATTCTTTTTGGTGAGCGGCGTACCGTCGATGACGACCTCGCCCGACGTAGGCTCCTCCAGATAATCGACGCAACGGATGAGCGTCGACTTACCCGAACCAGAAGGCCCGATCATTACGAGCTTCTCGCCGCGCTTGACGGTGAGGTTGATATCTTTGAGCACATGCAGGTCGCCAAAGTACTTGTTGAGATGCTTGATCTCGATCATGTCTGCCATGAATGTCCCTTCCCTGCGTTTACACGAGTTGAACTATTGTACGGAAAGAACCACGTTTCCGCAGCCCACGCTACATCCCCGTAAAGAACCCGCAACCTTCCGCCCACTCATTGGGCACAGACTTAAATGAGTACCCCCCGTGGGTACTCATTTAAGTCTGTCCCCAATGAGCACCGAAAATAATACAACCGCCCTTGTTGAGCATAAGTCAGCGAAAACCCGTACACGCGAGCAAGGTGACGTGAAATGAAAGGGCGCAGACCTTATGGTCGCGCCCTTGAAATTGAACGTCAGATTGCCGTGTGTACGGGTTTGCAGCGTCGAGCCGTTACGCGGTTTGGTAAAACCGCGTAACAAATTACGCCAATTTTGCGCCGACGATCTTTGCCGCTGCCGGCTTGTCGAAGTTGCCGCCGGTGGCCTTGCCGAGTGCTCCCATGACCTGGCCCATCTGCTTCTTGGACGTGGCGCCCAGCTCGGCGATGACCTGCTCGATCAGGGCCTCGAGCTCCTCGCCCGAAACCTGCGCGGGCAGAAGGCTCTCCAGAATCTTGACCTGCTCGGTCAGGTTGTCGGTACGCTCCTGGTCGGTGCCGGCCTTGATGGACATCTCCAGCGTCTCGCTCGTCTGCTTGATCAGACGCTTGATCATGTTGTTGACGTCTTCCTCGGTCACATCGCGGCGCTCATTGACCTCGATGTTCTTCACCTCGGCCTTGACCTGGCGAATGATGGACAGGCGAACCTTGTCCTTGGCCTTCATGGCCGCGATCATTTCCTTCTGCAGCTCTTCATTGGTCATCTGCAAATCCTCTCTAATAGCGTGGGCGGCACTCGCGCGAGCACCGCCCCATGATTACTCAGTCGTCGACGAATCGTCGGTCGAACTCTTGGTGACGCCCTTCAGGCTCACGTTATAGGGTACGTCCTTGGGCATGGGGTTGACGGTGATGTCGGCGTCCTTTTTGTACTGCTCCAGCCACTCGCTGTACGCGGTGCTGGCCGCCTGCGTCTTCACCACGTTGGAGACGTACTTTTTGATGGCCTTGGGCACCTGGTTGATGTCATCAACCTGATTATCGACATGGAAGTAGTCGGTGCACTTGATGATGTGATAGCCGTACGTCGACTCGACCACGTCGCTCACATCGCCCTTGTTGAGCCCCTCGAGTGCCGTCTGGTAGCTGTCGACAAAGGTGGTGAGCTTGTCCCAGCCCACGTCACCCTTCTTCTCCTTGGAGCCGGTGTCGTCGGAATACCGCTTCACGGCGTCTTCAAAGCTCAGCTCGCCGGAGTTGATCTTGTTCAGGCACTCCTGCGCCTTAGCCTTGGCGGCAGCCTTGTCCTCATCGGACGCATCGGAATCAACCTTGATCAGGATGTTCGACGAGCGGCGGGCATCGTTATACTTCGACAGGCTCTCGTTGATGTAATCGACGATCTCGCTGTCCTTGGGCTTGCTGGTGGGCGCCACGGCATCTTTGAGCTTTTGCTGCGCCAGGCTCTCCTTGAGCGAGCTCTTATAGGTGTCCTCGGTGTAGCCGTAGGTCTTGAGGGTCTTCTTAAAGGCCTTGGCACCGCCCGCGCTCTTGCACGCGTCCTTCCAAGCCTTCTCGACCTCCTCGTCCGACACCGTCATGCCGTTCTCCTTCTGTGCCTGTTGAAGCAGAATCTGCTGCGTGTAGGAGTCGATGAGTTGCTTGCGGTACTTCTTGGGCGTGAGGTCGTTGTCGACCAGATACTGCGCCCAGTCCTTGTCCTTGGTGTAACCGTAGGACGTGCGCATGCTCATGATCTGCTTGGTCACGGTGTCCTCGGTGAGGTTGGTGCCGTTGATAGTAGCAGCCACACCGCCGGTAAGCTTGTAGCCCGAGGTATCCTCTGCCTGCGACATGAGACCGGAGCACGCCATGGCCGAGACGGAAAGCAGCATCGCCAGCACGCCGATGACCACCAGAACGATCTTGACGGTCTTAGACACGTACGTCTTGCGCTGCTTCTTACGAGAGCTCGACGCGGCGCGGGCCTGCTGCTCGGGCGTCGGTGCGGCCTCGGAGTTCTTTTTCTTGTTTGCCATAGTTGGCCTTTCGCATCACGAATCGAACAAACGCCATTGTGTCACAACGCAGCCCCCGCGACAAAGGGGCAACCCTGGCACTTGGGGACGTTCCTTTTCTGCCGGCAGTTAGGGACAGTCCCCAAGTGCCGGCTTTAAAAGTGGCGGCGGATGGCGTCGACCATGCCTTGGGGCGTGGTCTGGCCGAGCACATCGGCTGCGACGTCCGCGTCCATAAAGATATTCATGAGCGCTTGCAGGGCCTCGACCTGGCCGCCCGGCTCGGCGATGCCCAGATTGATGACGATCTGCGCCGGCACCGGAGCACCCATGCCAGCCATAGCGTTAAATGTCACGGACGTGGCGGGCTTTACCACCGCGATATAGGGCTTGGCCACAAACCCCGGATCGGTATGCGGAATGGCAATGTTTGCCGCCGGCATGGCAAGACCCGTGGGATAGGCATCCTCGCGCGTGCGAACGGCGTCGAGCCAACCGTCGGCAATGTAGCCGCGCGGAGCAAGCTCACTCTCGAGTTGCGCAAACACCTCACCCGGCGTCGCACACTCCCAATCAAAAAACACCAGCTCAGGCGTAAACAGCGCTTCGTTATCCGCCATGTGCTCACCTCTCTCACCTAGTCACCTGCGACGTTCTTAAACGACTAGTCATTCAAGAACGTCGCAGGTGACTACCCAAAACAAAAGGTGGCCACGCGCGCCTTGGCGCCAATGACCACCCTGACCACTCAACTAAATTGTACTGTGCACCGCTAGCCGCGAGGCGCGTCAATTGCGACCTTGCCGCTCTCCAGCACGTGGACGCGGCCGTCGGCGAGCATTTGCACGACCTCGGGATACAGCACGTGCTCAATCGCGTGGATGTGCTCCTCGAGCGTGTCGACATCCCAGCCCTCCTCGACAGCCAGCGCACGCTGGGCGATGATGGGACCGTTGTCGTAGACCTCGTTGGCAAAATGCACGGTCACGCCGGTCACCTTGACGCCGCGCGCAAAGGCATCGTCAATCGCGTGGGCGCCGGTAAAGCTCGGCAGCAGCGCCGGGTGTAGGTTGACCACACGATTGGGGAACGCCGCCAGCAGCGGCGTGTGCACCATGCGCATGTAGCCAGCCATGACCACATACTCGCAGCCACGCTCGAGCAGCTCGTGCGCGATAATCTCGTCAGCCGCGATGGGGTCGGCATAGACATCCTTGGACAGCGTAAGCGTCTGGATACCTGCACGCTCGGCGCGCTGCAAGCCCTTGGCCGAAGGACGGCTCGACACCACAAGTTCAATCGAGGCGTTGAGCTTGCCGGCGGCGATCAGGTCGATCAGCGCCTGCAGGTTGGTACCCGAGCCGCTGATAAGCACGCCAATCTTGAGCGGCTCGACCGTATCGGTGCCGGTCGGACGGGTATACGGGTCCCAAGCCAGGACCTCGGCGGCAGCCGTCTGCTCGTTAGCGCTCATCGGAGTACACGACCTTACCGGAACCCTCGACGCACTCACCCACGCGGAACGGCTTCTCGCCCAGCGCGACCAGGGCCTCGGTAACCGCGGCTTCGTCCTCGGGAGCGGCGATCAGGCACAGGCCAACGCCCATGTTGAAGGTCTTGCATGCCTCGTTGGGCGCGAGCTCGGCCTGACGCGACACGTAGGTGATGACGGGCGGAACATCCCAGCCCATCTCGGCGCCGTTGCGGGTGACCACAGCGTCGACGTCGTCGGCAAGCGCGCGGTTGAGGTTTTCGGTAATACCGCCACCGGTGATGTGGGCAATGGCATGAACGTTGGCGCCACCGCGGAGCAGCTCCAGAATCGGCTTCACATAAATGCGCGTGGGAGCCAGCAGAGCGTCGGCCAGCGAAGCGCCGCCGAGCTCCTCGAGCGGACGGCTCAGTTCCTCGGCCTTAGCGGCGGCCTCGGGCGTGCCCGGCTTGATGCCGTCGACACCGATGACCTTACGCACGAGTGAGTAGCCGTTGGAGTGCACGCCGGTGGAAGGCAGACCCAGGATCACATCGCCGGGGCGAACGTTCGCGGGGTCAAGCATCTTGGGACGATCGACAACACCCACGGTAAAGCCGGCGAGGTCGTAGTCGGCGGGAGCCATGACGCCGGGGTGCTCGGCCATCTCGCCGCCCACGAGCGCGCAGCCCGCGAGCTTGCAGCCGTCGGCCACACCCTTGATAATCTTTGCCATGTGCTCGGCCTCGATGTGACCGATGGCAACGTAGTCCAGGAAGAACAGCGGCTCGGCGCCCGAAGCCAGAATATCGTTGACGCACATAGCGACCAGGTCCTGGCCAACCGTCTCGTGACGGTCCATGATCTGGGCGAGCACGAGCTTGGTGCCCACGCCGTCGGTACCGCTAATCAGGATCGGGTCTTCCATATCCTTGAGCGCGGCGGCCGAGAACAGGCCGCCAAAGCCGCCGATGCCACCGATAACCTCGGAACGGTTAGTGTCCTTGACCATCTGCTTAATCGCGTCGACGGCGCGGCCGCCCTCGGCGGTATCGACGCCGGCGTCCTCGTACGTCACATGCTTGCTGTCGCCCATCTGAGCCTTCCTCTCCCACTACCGTGGCGCCGCACGGGCGCCAAACGGTGCTCATAGTTGCGTTCATTTCGGCGCGCGCCATAACAGCACGCGCCGTCATATCAACAAAACAGCAGGTAAAACCTACCAAAATAAACCTGTCCCCATATGGCAGGTTTTATGCCTCGCCGTGCTCCTCTTCCCAGCTGCGGTCGTCGTATTTCTCGATCACGGCGTCGTCGTCAAAGTGCAGCGGCTTGTCCAGGTTGCGGGGCTTAAAGCCCTCCATAAACTTGTCGCGGCCAAAGCTCTCGGGAATCGCCACGGGGTAGCGGCCGGTAAAGCACGCATCGCAGTAACCGCCCTTGGGCATGACCTTAAGCAGGCCCTCGACCGAAAGGAAGGCCAGCGAATCGGCGCCGATATACTCGCAAATCTCGTCGACCGTCTTGTTGGCGCTGATAAGCTGCGACTGCACGTCGGTATCGATACCGTAGAAGCACGGCCAGATGACCTCGGGCGAGTTGATGCGGATATGAATCTCCTTGGCGCCGGCGTTGCGCAGCATCTTGACGAGCTGCACCATGGTGGTGCCGCGCACGATGGAGTCGTCGATGACGACCAGGCGCTTGCCCTCGATGTTGTCGCGCAGCGGGTTGAGTTTCATACGCACGCCCATGGCGCGCAACTCCTGCGTAGGCTCGATAAACGTACGGCCCACGTAGCGGTTCTTGATAAGGCCCTCGCCAAAGGGAATACCGCTCTCGTGCGAATACCCCTCCGCAGGCGGCAGGCCGGAGTCGGGCACGCCGATGACCAGGTCGGCCTCGACAGGCTCCTCATGTGCCAGCTGACGACCCATGTCGTAACGGCAGGCATAGACGCTCTTGCCGTTCATGATGGAGTCGGGGCGGGCAAAGTAGACCTGCTCAAAGATGCAGTTGGCGGGCTCTTCGGCTGCAGGCACGCCCTGCTCGGATACCAGACCCTCGGCGCTGATGCGCAAGATCTCGCCGGGACGGACGTCACGGACGTACTCGGCACCCACGATGTCGAGTGCGCAGGTCTCGGAAGCAACGACCCAGCCGCCGGCGCGCGTGACACGGACGGCGGAGTCGACCGTCGCGGCGCCGTCCTGCGACGGCAGCTGCGAAACGGCTGCGGCGTCGGCCTGATCAAGACCCTCGTCCACCAGCTTGCCCAGCACGAGCGGGCGAATGCCGTGCGGATCGCGGAATGCATAGAGCGCTTGCTCGTTGATGAGCGTCATGGCGTAGCCGCCGCGCACGAGCTCCATGGTCTTGCGAATGCCCTCGCGCAGATGGCCCGTACGCTGGGTAAAGTAGCCGATAAGCTTGGTCGCGACCTCGGAATCCGAATTGGAGAGGAATGGCACGCCCAGCTCGATCAGCTGGCGGCGCAGCTCGTCGGTGTTGACGAGGGTGCCGTTGTGAGCAAGCGCGATAATGACGCTGTTGATGGTAGAGAGGTGCGGCTGAGAGGCTTCCCAGCTCTTGGCGCCGGCGGTGCCGTAGCGCACATGACCCACGGCCAGCTGGCCGGAGAGCGTCGACAGGTCGGCGTTGGAGAACACGCGGTCGAGCAGGCCCAGATCCTTGCGGACCATAACCGTGCCGCCGTCACCCACGGCGATTCCCGCCGATTCCTGGCCACGGTGCTGCAGTGCACGCAGGCCAAAGTACGTCAGTCGAGCCACGTCGCGATCGGGCGCCCATACGCCGAAAATGCCACATTCCTCATGCAGCTGGTCGGAGTCCGGATCATACGTCGACATGGTGTTCACCTGTCCCGCGGCACGCTCGGCCGCGCGGATGGTTTCTTGAGACATGGTATCCCCTCAGAGCCTCGTTTTTTTGGCGTTACCCGCCTTATTATACGCACGGCGCGACGTGCTCCTCAGCGCATGAGCAGCGCTTTTTAAAAGCCCACCGAGCTTATAATCCGTTTTGCAGCCAAACATTTTATTGGGCAATCGCCTCGGGACCGACGATCCCGCACGCTTCCGTTGCGGCGCGTCTCGCCCGCCGTTAGGGCTTACATTGTTGCAATTGGGACGTTCGTCCTGTCTTTTGGCAGGTCGGCGGCGTATCCTTATAACCTACAACAAAGCGAGAAAGGTTCTGTATGGATCGAAACGAACTCGACCCCAGCGTCCCCAGCGCCACGGAGGTCAAGAAGATTCCCCTCATCATTAAGGTGTACGCCGTCCTGTGCATCCTTTCCGGCGTGGGCACGCTCCCGTCGGTCGCTGCCTTTATGTGGCAGGTCATCACGGCACTTGTTAACGGCAACGCCACCGAAAAGCTCGGCGACAACACGCTCGTCGCAGTCGGCCTTATCGTCGCCGGCATCATGCTCTCTGCGGCAAGCGCCGTCATCCTAATCATCTTTGGCCTGGACCTTATCAAAAACCAGCGCCGCAACGCCGCCCGCCTGTCCTACATCCTTATTGCATTCACCGTCGTCGAGCTTTTGGTCGACGTGATGCTCCAGGGCATCGGGCCCTTCCTGCTGCGTCCCGCGATCCAGCTCGGCATCCTCGTCGCACTTTCGGCAACCGTCGACCCCACGCTGCGTCAGGAGCGCGAACTGCAGCGCCGCCTGCAGGAGATGCTCGACCGCGACGCCGCCGCCGAGGGCATGCTCGGGCGCGATGAAACCGGCGAAGGCTACATCAAGCTCAACTACTTCAACCTGTTCTGGGTATTCTTTGTCTGCTGCGTGCTCGGCCTGATCGCCGAGGACATCTGGCACATGACGGTCGACGACCCGGGCGTCTACCAGAACCGCGCCGGCATGCTGTTTGGTCCCTTCAGTCCCATCTACGGATTTGGCGCCGTGCTCATTACCATGGTGCTTAACCGCTTCTACAAAAAGAACCCCATCATCATTTTCCTGGTGAGCGCCCTGCTCGGCGCCAGCTTTGAGGTGTTCGTGGGCTGGTCTATGCAGACCGCGTTTGGCGTGGTCTCGTGGAGCTACTCGCACATAACGCTGTTCGGTTTGCCCGATCCGCTCGTGGTCCTCACGGGCGGACGCACCTGCACGGGCTTCGCCTGCCTGTGGGGCCTGGGCGGCCTCATCTGGATCAAGCTGCTGCTGCCGAGGCTGCTTAAGCTTATCAACAAGATCCCCTGGAAGAGCCGCTACTCGGCCACCGTCATCTTTACCGTTATCATGCTGGTCGACGGCGTCATGACGCTGCAGTCGCTCGACTACTGGTACCAGCGCGTTAACGGCACGGAGCCGGACATTCCCGTCGCACAGTTCTACGGAGAGCACTTCGATAACGAGTACATGGAAAACCGCTTCCAGAGCATGACCATGAGCCCCAAGGATGCGACACGCGTATAGCGCTCACCGCGCCCAAAACGCAAAATGCCCGCCGGTATCACACGTACCGGTGGGCATTTTTATAAACGATCCTTCTATCGACGCAATCCTCTATGCCTCGCGCTCGACCTCACTCACGCATTCGTTCTTGATGGTGCCAACGAGCGCCTGCAGTGCATCGACCACGTGTGGGCGAATGTCCCCGCCGATAAGCACGAGCATGATGTCGTCACCTACGGAAAGCTCGCCGCTTGCCAGCCACACGCGCACATAGCCGATACCCGGCATCGCGCGCGTGGCCCCGATAGCAGACCGTACCTTTTCGGCGTCGTAGTCAAAGACCATGCCGCCCACCCTGTGGCCTGGTGCCACGCCATCGGTCTCGACTCCGCGCACCTCGGCCTTGGGCGTCGCACGCACCACACCGTTATGCGTCAGATACATCCCGCAGCCTGCCGCCGAAGCATCGGCCTTGGCCTCGCGCAGCCAAGCATCAATCGAAGGCATCAATTTGCCACTCTCAAGCATCGTTTCTCCCTTACCGTCCCAAATTAGCTACTCTCGGGCAATTTATTCATCAACGGGCGTGAGCACCATGACAGCGCGCGTGTTGCTCAGCGACAGTGAACGGCAGGTCACAAGCGTTACAACCTTGGTTGCCGAAGCAGCACGATCGGTGGCATCGCTCGCCACGGCAGAGGCACCGTCGAGCATCTCGGACAGGTAATTCTTCAGTCCGTCATCGCCCTCAAAATTGGGCGTGCGCGCCTTGGCATACGTGTCCTCGACCACCTTGGTCGCCAGTGGTCGCAGCTTATACGTAGCATCCCGTGTGATGTAATACACAAACTCGATGCTATCGAACGTCGCCTGGTCGGTGGTGTCCGAAATCACATTGAACATCGATCCGTCGTTCATATGGTGGCCGTAAATCGTGGTCTGCTGGTCGACCATTCCCGGCGCGGTGTCATCACTATCCAAGAAGATGGCACCGGACGCGTTAGATGTACCGTCAAACAGCGTGTTGAGGTATTTGGAGTTGTTGTTGGTCTGTACCACGGGATAGTTGATGTTGGTTCCCGGCACGTAAATCCAACCCACAATCTCGGGGTTCGTCTGAGCAAGCGCATCAAAGTCGATAATCGGCACGCCACTGGCGTCCTTATCGCTTACATATTGCTTCTCGATTTTCTGATACGAATCGCTCGCCTGCTTATAGCCAATCTGGGCATTAATAAAGATAGCGGCGGCGGCGACAATCAGGCCGATGCCCACGATGATGAGCAAGATGGGAATGATGGATCGGCGTTTCTTACGCGGCTGCTCGGCATAGTTGGACGGCGCGTCACTCAGCTGCCTCGTCGTCTGAGCCTGCTTCTTTGCCGTGCCATATGATGAAGGGCGATACGCAGCCGGCGTATCCTGGCGGCGATGGGACGTCGGCGTTACGGAACGCGGCGCGCGCGGCTGCTGAGGAGAGGATGTCCGACCCTGCTGTGCCGCACGGGCAGCACCCGGCTTCGACGGATCGGGAATCTGAGAAGCCTTGAATCGTTTTCCCTGATAATCGGACATGGCTCTCCTTATACTGCGGTGAAACGGCGGAACGCTTAGGCGTCAGCCATCTCCTGCTTCATCTTCTCGATAACCTTGCGGTACTCGGGGTCGCAAGCACCCAGAATCTGTGTGGCATAGATGGCGGCGTTCTTGGCACCGTTGATGGCAACGCAGGCCACGGGCACGCCCGAAGGCATCTGCACCATCGACAGCAGCGAATCCATACCGCCCAGGTCACTCGTCTTCATAGGTACGCCGATAACCGGCAGCGGCGTAAAGGCGGCCACGACACCACCCAGGTGAGCGGCCTTGCCGGCGGCGGCGATAATCACTTTGATACCGCGATCGGCAGCAGTCGAAGCCCACTCGTGGACCTTCGCCGGTGTGCGGTGTGCGCTCGCAATGACGAGCTCATAGGGCACACCGAGCGCCTCGAGCTCGGCGGTGCAGCCTTCCATAACACCCAGATCGGACTTGGAGCCCATGATGATCCCGACAACCGGCTTTTGATCTGCCATAAACAAAGACCTCCTGTTGAGAGCGGTGACGCGGCCAATCCGCGACCCTTAACTGCAAATAATTCAAGTATAGCCGCCGATGCTGATGTGTTCGGCGGGAGACGGAACGCTTTGCGAGATTAAGGCCGAAGGGTCGGAGCTTTCTGCCTACATTCAAAAAGCGTGCCCACCGTCCTTGGGTGGGACGGCGGGCACGCTTGCTTAGCTGTTGCTGGGGCTACTTAGCCTTGCTGCGACGATGGAAGAAAGCGCCGATCGCGGCGATGATGGCGCCAAGACCACCGACGGTCGCGACGGTCGCCGCCGTCTGGTCTCCGGTATTGGGAATCGCCGAACCGTTCTTCTTGCTGCCCTGGGCCTTGTCGCCTGCGGGCTTGCCCGCCTGGTTGCCGCCGTTCGAGCCATTGCCGGAACCCTGGTTGCCCGAGCCGCCCTGGTTGCCGGAATCGGCATCCTTGAGGCTCTCAATGGCCAGCTTGAGCTGGCTATAGGCCGCCTGGATCTGGGTGTCGGAAGCATTCTCATCACCCAAGACGTCCTCGGCGTAGGTAATGGCATCCGTCAGGGCCTTGACAGACTCGGCCGTCTTGCCCCTGGTGTCAGTCTCCTTCGCCTGCTTGACCAGGGCCTTGAGCTGCTTCTTAGTCGGATTCTCGACCGGGACCACCGGGGTCTTCTCGAGCGCGTCGCGGGCGCTCTCGAGCGCCCTGAGCGCCTGGTCGACCTCGTCCTGCGTGGCATCCTCGTCGCTCAAGATGGCGCGGGCGCTCGCCAGGGCGTTCTCGAGCGCCGTCCAGGAGGCCTCGGTGTAGTCGCCGGCCTTGAGGTCGCCGGCGGCAAGCTCGGCATCAACCTTTTCGATCGCGGCAGTGAGATCATCCTTCGCCACCGGATCGGGGACGGCCGTACCGTAGAACTTGAGCTCCGCCATGCTGCAGTAGGCATCAACGTCGCCCCCGCCGGCGTGAATCACCTTGACGGTCACGTAGCGACCGCGCGCGGCGCCAAAGCTCATCTGTTTCCAGTCGCCACGGTCGGTGAGCACGCGGCCATCGTTGTCGAAGGCGAACGTACCCATCGACGCGGCGGTGCCCTTCTCATAACCGTCGGCAGTGTCGGAGACCAGTATCTCGGCCTCGAAGATATCGCCGTTAGTGCCGCCGTCCTGGCGCGGCAGGAATGTAACGTCGGTGAGATCGTAGTCGCGGCCCAGGTCGACACTCAGATACTGGGGCATACCGGTCCCATGGGCCCAGTCGCTGTGCCAAAGCGTCCGCTCGTCGCCGTCGAGAGCGTTGACGGCGTTGCTGCCCTCGTAGTCGGCCTCACTCGAGAAGCCGGCCACCTTGACGTTCTTGCGGTTCTCGGGCGTGTTGATGAGAATCTTCTCATCAACAGGGCGCATCTTGAGGCCGTCGATTGCCTTCTCGATCTTGGCTGTGGCGTCTGCGACATCCTTCTTGCTATAGCTGCCCTGGCCGCTGTCGAGGAGCTTCTGAGCCGCCTCGACCGCAGTGGTGAGAGCTGCATAGGAATCCTTGGTGTAGACGGACTCGCTGTAGCCCGCGGCCTTGGAAAGCGCTGCTACGAGCGCAGAGGTATCGACACCAGCCTTGACCTCGACCTCATAGGATGCGGTCTTGGAGGGGTCGAGTACCGACGCCACCGTGATCTTTGCCTTGCCGGCCTTGTTGGCACGCAGGTAGTAGCCCACGCTATCGCCAGCCTGAACAGCGGAGACGCTTACCACAGAGGGGTCGGAGCTCTCGACCGTCACATAGGGGTAGCCAGCGCTCTCAGGCGTAGCCTTGGCGTCGACGGGCGTAATGTCGCCTTCAAAGAACTCGGTCTGGTTCTTGCCTAGCTCGACACCCTCGATGGCCTCGACACCCTGCGTGTAGTTGAAGTTGACCTCACGCAGTGTGAGCATCTGGTCACCCGATGCCTCAAGCGGCGTGACCTCGACCTTGGTCGCCTTCTTGCCCTTGTTCTCGGCAGAGAGGTCAAAGGCGTAGCGAGCAAGGAAGGAATCGTACTCCCCGCCCGCGAACTCTTGGGTCGAGCCATCCTCGAACGTCACGACAGCCTTGATCTTCTGCACGGTTCCGTTGCCACCGTTGCGGTTAACGACCTCGACACTATCGAGTTTCGACGGCGTCTTAAATGCGAATGTCATCGTGGTGGGAAGCTTCACGTAACTCGGAAGCTTACCCTCGCTGTCCCAGTTGCCGCTCCAGTTCCATAGGAACTCAAAGCCGTTGTCGCCCTCGTTATTATCGAACAGCGCGTTATAGCTCTTCTGCTGGATAAGTTTCTCGACGTTGGTCCCGTCGTCGGTCGTGAGCTCATCGTTGGTCATCGTGATGTTGAAGGCGTCCTGACCGTACTCGGCGACCGTTGGCTGAGGAACATCCGGCATCGTCACCGTGCCGTCGCTCGCAAACTCAAGTGCGTCGCATGCCGGACCGATGAGCCAAGATGTCGAGGGCAGTTCGACCTTGCCGGCGGTCTTGGCCTTGAGCTTGAAACTCGCCACCGCGCCGGTACCGTTGTAGAGCTTGCCATCGCCGCGGTTGGCAAAGGCGAGATTGATAGTCTGCGTTCTGTCCGCGAACTGGACCTTCTCGCGAGACAGGTTCTCCATGCCGGCAGTCGAGCCGTCCTGCGCGATGCTCTCGGACACAAACTCGAACTGGTCGCTCTTGAAGTTGACGAGAGCGCCCAGGGCGTTGACGTTCTTGGCGTCGGCCGCATAGACATCAACGGTGATCTCATCACCGGCCTCGACCTCGGTCTTGCTCGGAATCACCGCGAGCGAACCTGCGACCTTTCCCTTTTGTTTAGTGCCGCCGTCAAGACCCGCCATGGTGAACGAGTAATCGTAGACGTCGTAAACGCCGTTATCGTTGAGGTCGGCGAAGTGGTCGCGGATCTGCGAACCGAACGTCGGGGTATCGGGCTCGCGATTCTCGAGGCCCAGATAGTTCTTCATGTTGGAGTAGTCTCCGTCGGAGATCGTGGCCTTGTTGAGGTTGGAGCCCACGGCGAAGCCATCCGTGCCGTCGGTCTTGTAGATGGCAATCTCGGACGCGGAGAAGAAATTGCCGACCGAGGCGAGCGGTGTCATGCGCACGTAACGGGCGGCCACGGTGCCGTCAAACGCTACCGTCTTACAATCAGCGGAACGTGCCCAATCGACCTCCTGGCTCGTCCAGTGGACGCCATCGAGACTCGTCTCAACACGCATCTTGGTCACAGTGCCGTTGCCGGCGTCATCGCGCGGATAGTACTCGAGCTTATCGAGCTTGTAAGCGCGTCCATAGTCAACGGTAAGCGCCTTGCCCAGATCGTTGCCACCGGAGTGGAAACCGCCGTCGCCCGACTGGAACTCATGGTCGAAGGCGAGCTCGGCCTTATGGCTGCCGTAAAGTGAGCCCTCCCAGGTGATTTGCTCGGCGTCGGGGACGTTCCGCCACGGATCGAGTGCGGAGTTCGCCTCGAGCACATCGCTCCAGGCGGAGTAGCCCTCGGCGTTGCGCGAACGAATCTGGTAGGTGTGCTTGCTATTGTAGGCGAGGTCGGTGTGCGTGAACTCGGCCGCATCACCCACGGCGAACACGGTGCCGTCGACCTTAAGGTCGTAGGAGGTAGCACCATCGACCTTTCCCCAGGTGAGCTTGATGCTCGTTGGGGTCGTGACGTCCTCGGGGGCAGCAAGGTTCGTGGGTGCGGAGAGGCTCTCGTTGAGGCGATCGGCTGTGAGCGTGGCGTCGGCGTTCACGAAACCGCCCAGCTCGAGCGTCTGCGCCGCCGCAGCAACATCGGTCTTCGCGAACTTGACGTAGACCTTGGGGTTCGTGGTGATCTTGGTGTTGTTAAAGCTCTCGCCCCGCTCGGCCTCGGTGCCGTCCACATCGCTGCCGTAGTGGTTGAGGTTAGGGGTCTCGCTGTAGAAGTAGACCGCCTGGCCGGCCTCGGGGGTCGCGGTGTCAAAGGTCTCCTGCGAGTCGACCTCAACCACGTTGAGTGCGGATCCGCCGTTCTTGGCGACGACGCTCATGGGCTTGGCGGACACGTTGGCCACGAAGGTCGTGGTGCGATTGGAGTCGTAGCCGTTGTAGCCACCCTGCGAGGCTTCGGCGGTAAAGGTCGCGGTGCCGCCTGCGGCCTTGGATCTGTAGACGGTGCTCACATGCTCACCGTAGGAGATATTGTCGATCGTACCGTAGGAATCGTCCTCAGTCGTGTTGTTCTCGATGGAGGAGCCGTCGTCCTCGTACTGCGTAAAGGTGCCGTCGCCCTCGGTGGCGAAGAACTCGACGATACGCTGGCTGCGGTCGGTACCCTTGGTGTTGGTGTCGCTCACGGCCTCGGGGTTGTTGTTCTCGGCGTACATCGGCACGATAGCGTTGGCCTTCACAAACAGCGGCAGCTTCCAAAGCGGAGCCGCGTAGTTGTTGAGAACCTGGCCGCCGCGATACTGCTTACCCGAGAAGTAATCGATCCAGATGGTGGGATTCTCGTCGGTGCCGTAGTTGGGGAGGTAAATCCCATTGCGAATGTCGTTGCCGTTCTCGTCTGCCTGGGTATCCTGATACACCGGTGCCACTAGGAAGTTCTCACCGAACATATACTGGTACTGCGTCGAGGTGCTTGCGGCGTACTCGGAGTTATCGGAAAGCAGCATGGCGCGGATCATGGGCAGGCCGGCATCGCCGTTACCCGTGTCGATGTTGGCCGCCGAGGCCGCGCTCGTGTAGATATAGGGCATGAGCTGCGCCTTGAGCTTGAGGTAGAAGCGCGAGATGCCTGTGTAGGGATCGCCGTGCGTCATGGGCGATTTACGGTAGGTGCCCCAACCGTCCATGTCGAGCATAGAGGGCGTGAACGTCTTCCACTGGTAGTCACGCGCAGAGATGATGGGGTCGCCGCCAAAAATGCCATCCATGTCGGAGCCGATGTTGGGGTTGCCCGAAAGACTCTGACCGATATACGTGGGGATATGGAAGCGAATGTACTCCCAGTTACCGCCATACTGGTCGCCGGTCCAAATGCCACCAAAGCGCTGCGTGCCGGCCCAACCATCGAGCGTGATGATGTTGGGGCGCTTGTTAGCGCCGGTCGTCACCGTGTCATAAGCTGTCTTGATGCCATTAAGACCAAAGGAGTAGCCAGATCCAACCCAGGCAACGTCGGTCTTAAGGGTAGTGATGCCTCCCGTCTTGACCTCGGCGTCGAAGTCGCGAAGCAGATGCCACGGGGTCTCAGGGTTGCTGTCGGGCTCAAGGTTGGACTGGGTCCACAAGCCCGTGCTCACACCCTTTGAGTTGGCATACTCGGTGAACTTCTTAAGGTTGTCGACGTTGGCACGCACAGCGTTAAGACGGTCGGCCGAGCTCGCTCCGTCGGAGTTGACGCCGCCGGTCTTGTAGTAACCGTTCTGGCCATAGCCGGCGCCGTAGCCGTCGTTCGGCAGGAACCAGCCGAGCGGCATGTCGCTGTCCTCGTAGTCATCGATAACCTGCCGAGCAGAGAACTGGCGGTCGAAATCGGTCGCTTTCATGTTCTCGGTATCAACCGTAGGGCCCTCACCGTTGAGCGTCTCGGCCGCAAGTGTGCCGTCGAGCTTGTAGCCCGTCGACATGCCAGACTCGTACTTAACGTCGCCCTTCTCGCTCGAGGACTTGCTGCCCTTGGTCTCCCACTTCTTTTGACCCGAGGTCGTTGACCAGCCATCACGGTTATAGGCATTAAGATGACCAAGGTAGAACCCGTACTCGGGCAGCAGTACCGGGTTACCGGTCACCTTGTAGTAGTCCTGCAGCATCTCAGTTGCCACGTTCGAAGCTCCCTCGTTGGTCGCCACGAAGTAGTAGGCATCAAACTCATTCTCGCTGTGCAAAGTCGTGACCGTCGATGAGTCCGTGGAACCGAAGTCGTAGGAACCCTCTGCAAACGTGTTTCGGAGCACGCCGTAGCCGTCACTCGTCCAATAAAACGGGTTGGGCGAGGCAACGCCGCCATCGGTCCAGTTGTTCGTGTTGGAGATGGCGATGGTCTGGTTGGTGTGCAGGAAGCGTCCGTTCTGGGTGCCGCCGCCAAAGAAGTTCTCGGACTTCTCCTTGGCGAGCGTCTGGACGGTACCCTTCTTATCAAGGTCGAGGGACGCGGACTCGGAAACCACGACACGGTCGCCTGACTTGATACTCATCTTGCCAGTCGCCTTGTCCAGGATCACGGTCGCCTTTCCGCCGGTGATCTCGATAGTGTCGCCCTTGTCGGCAACCGTCGCACTCGGCTTGCTGTAGGTGTCCGAGGTATCGGGCTGAGCCTGGATCTTAGCCGTGTGGGACTTACTGCGCGGCGTGGCGTACTCGGAAAACTCACCCTTGGGGTCAACGTTATAACGGAAAATACCGTCCTCGAGGAACGTAATACGGCCCTTGATGCCGTCAGCGAAATCGATGTCGACGACATTCGAGGCAGACTGGGACACGGTCGCCGAGTCGACGCCCTTGAGTGGCGTGGCAATCGCCTGCTGGGGATTGGCAAACACGAGCGTCGCTGCAGTGGCAACGAGGACCGCGCTTCCCTTCACCCACCGTTTCGTAAAAATGGAATTCCTGCGCATCTGGTCTCCTTTCTTCCGACATGCTGAGGTGCCGAGGACGCCCCCCCCCGGCAGCATGGGAAAACGTATCAAACGGAGATGTTCGGTACATTCCGCACAATGGGGGCCGCCCGTTACCAAGGGGCCAACTGGTAGTAACCAGATAGCCACCTACTAGGTCATATCAACATATGGGAGCACTTGCGCACCCAAGCTCGGAATTCTCCCAGCGGCAGCAAAATAAGCGTCAACGGCAAGGTGGGCTTAATAAGCCATACCAATTGGTTCTTCAGTCAAATACCAATCTAGCAAAAATGTACTGTTTATCTGGTATTACACAGACCATACCTTTCCCTCGGGAACTGGGCTTCGCGAAGTTTCCCGAGGGAAAGGCTCAGCCGCCATCCTGCAACCTACCGGGGATTGCCATGACGTACGTTGGCTGATTTGGTTTGGAATGAGATGTTGACGGTGGCTGATGGGCACAACTGTCCCGGGTGCATTTCAAGATGCACCTAAATGTCTGTCTTTATCCTTATAGATTGTCCAGGTAGTCGTCGGCATCATAGGTAAGGCTGTAAGCTTTATTCAGGATGCGCACGAGCTCCTGGGCATCGTGCTCGCCGAGCGCTGAGAGTTGTTTCGAGAGCGATGCCACACTCTCGGCATTTTTTTTCGCCGCGAAATCACGGCCTTCCTTGGTAATGCTCACCAGCACACGCCGACGATCGTTTGGATCAGTCCTGCGCTGAACGTAACCCTTACTCTCGAGTGAATCCAAGATATGCGACATGCGCGCACGGGAGAATTTCAGCTTCTTGGCAATCTCGGAGGGAATGACATCACCGTCAATACCCGATAGATACTGTAAAACCGGTGCCTCGCCCACACTGGCGCCGCCGGCAGCACTCAAGGATCCCTTGGCAAGGGAACGTGAGTACACAATCAGTTTTCGAGCGACGTCATCGTAATCCACTGGGGATATTGTCCTTTGCAACTCTAGAAGGGCCATAAAACCGTCATTTGCCGTACATTAGTTAACATTCGCAACAATTATTTATGATACCCCAACGCGGAAGTCTATTGCTCGTCCTTCTTGCGTCGCATAAGCTCCTCAACGTCGACACCAGCGGCCTCGAGCATGCGCTCGACATTCTTTTTGGCGTTGGTCGTGCCGACCTTAAGCACGATCGAAAGCGGAGTGCCCACCACCAGGCACACGATGCCCACGGGGACACCCCAGCCGGGGCCGCCCTGCATACCCCACATCCCCATCAAAAAGCCAATCGCCACGAGCGAATAGCCCAGGCGCAGCCAAACATTGAGCCGCTGAATAGCATCGGTCTGCATCTTTGCCTCGCGAATCAAGTCGTCGCGCGAAAGGTCGTGTCCATGTTTCTCGTGCATATGGTCCTCCTCGTGCAAAGTGTGCATCATGCGCAAGTGCATCGTTTGTCGAATACGTCATCTTTCAAGAGCAATATAGCGGGTGTCGTGTAGGCGATGGAGGTCGCTGGCCATATTGCCCTTGAAGGGCGGCGCAAAATCAGAAGGCCGTGCGGTTGAGGCCGCACGGCCTTACAGGGGGCCAGGGGATGATGACTAGTAGCTCAGTGCCGGGTCGAAGAAGCCAATGAGAACGCCCACAAATGCGATCACAACGAGGATCAGCATCATAACGATGGGGTTGACCTTCTTCTTGGTCATCATGTACCAGCAGAAGATGATGAAGACCATGGGCAGCAGGTGCGGATAGATTCCGTCGAGCGTGTCCTGGAACTTACCGCCGCCGGGCAGCACCAGATTGGGGCTGCAGGTGATGGAGACCCAGGTAGCACCGACTGCACCGATGACCATGGTACCGACCATCACGATGGAATCACGCAGAGCCTTGGCCTTGGGGCCGACGAGGGCCTCGACCGCCTTGCCGCCGAGCTCATAGCCCTGGTTGTAGGCAAAGCGCATGCCAAGGAACATGAGCAGGTTCCACACGACAATATAGAAGATGGCACCGAGCGGAGAGCCGCCGGTCGAGAGACCGAGGGCGATACCGAGCAGGATCGGGATCAGGGTACCGACGATCAGCGAGTCGCCAAGGCCGGCGAGCGGGCCCATGAGGCCGGCGCGGATGCCGTTGATGGCGTCGTCGTCGATGGCCTCGCCGTTTGCGCGAGCCTCCTCGAGGCCGGCGGTGACGCCGACAATCATGGTGCCGATCTGCGGCTCGGTGTTGAAGAACGCGGAGTAGGTCTGGAGGGCCTGCTTCTGCTCCTCGGGCGTGTCGTAGAGCTCCTCGACGATCGGAAGCATGGCGCACAGGTAACCGAAGGTCTGCATGTGCTCCTGCGAGAAGCAAGTCAGGTTGCCATAGGACCAGTTGCGGAACGACTTGGCAAGCGTTTTCTTAGAGAGCTTTTTCTTCTCTGCCATTAGATGTCCTCCTCTTCCTCATCATCTGAGCCCGAGGCGATAGCTGCCTTGGGAGCGTTTGCGAGGTCGATCTTGAGCGAAGCGATCTCATAGTTGATCAGGGCGAAGAAGCAGCCGATGCCGGCAGCGGCGATCAGGTTGCAGCCCATAACAGCGGACAGGGTGAAGCCGAAGAAGAACGTCAGGAAGTCCGTGGGCTTAGAGATGACCTGCTTGAGTAGGATGGCGATACCGACGGTAGGCAGCAGCGAGCCGACGGTAAACAGCGTCTTCAT
The DNA here is from genome assembly GCA_959601045.1 of uncultured Collinsella sp. Taxonomy (GTDB): domain Bacteria; phylum Actinomycetota; class Coriobacteriia; order Coriobacteriales; family Coriobacteriaceae; genus Collinsella. The sequence goes on along the minus strand of CAUGNZ010000006.1, from coordinate 17,783 downwards.
CGCGATGCCGTCCATGGGCATGTAGGTCTTCATGAGGTCGACCATGGCGGTGCCGCCCATGGTGATGATGAATGTCGGGAGGAACGAGCAGACGATGTGACCGATCCAAGGCAGAACGTTGTTGACCAGGTAGAGCTTGTGGAGATCGCCCTTCTCGAGCCACTTCCAGCCCATGCCCTGCCACACCAGGTTGATGGTGGCGGTGCCATAGAAGAGCACAGTGCCGAGCGTGCCGACGGCGGCACCGAGGGATGCGGCCATGCCGGCAGCCTCAGCGGAGGCGGGATCGATGCCCGAGTTCTTGATGGCGAGGATCGCCAGCGGGATGCCGATATAGGACACGGCGCGGACGTCGGCGGAGACGGTTCCGCCGGGGGTCACGAGAGCGATGTAGACAACCTGGATGGCAGCGCCGACGAGGATACCCGTCTGCATATCGCCCATGATGATGCCGACGATGAGGCCGGCGACCAGAGGACGACCCAGAGTGTAGTTGCCGATCGTCGTGCCGCCCATGCCAGGCAGTGATGCCAGGCAGGCGAACAGGCCGAACAGCGCGGCTTGGAATGCATTGATTGCCATGCTTTCCCCTTTCTTTATTCCTCAGCCCCTTTCACCAAGGGCTGTAGATACCAAAATGCGGCTGGCACCTAACTAGAAGCCAAACTGACCGCGGAACTTGGGCCACTCACCGATGGACTTCTCCTTGATAAGGGCGAACTCGACCGTGTAGCCGGCGTTGGTGAGATCCTCGAGCGCCTGGGCCTCTTCCTGCGTGATCGACTGGTTGTTGCCAAGCTTGGTGGTGCCGGGACGATCGTTGCAGGGACCGACGATGATGCGGTCCATGCCGGGCTTAAAGCCAAAATCGACGAGAAGTTCCTTCATGTCGAGCGGGTTCTTGGTGATCAGGAAGTACTTGGTGTCGGACTTGAGAACCTTCTCGGAGACCTCCTTGAAGTGCTCCTTGGTCCACACGAACGTCTTCTTGCCCGAGGCACTCTTGTAGGCCTCCTTGAGCACGGGGTTGGACGCTGCAGCGTCGTTGACGGCGATAAGACCGTCGCAGGGATACTCGAGGGCCCAACGGGTAACGGTCTGTCCATGGATCATACGGTCATCAATACGGATGAACGAAATCATGCGTTCTCCCTTTCTTTATCACCGGGGGTCTTTCCTCTTAACCCCCGCTCCATCACGAAAATTTGGGCGGATGCGCTGCCTAGATGTCGTCGTCCTCGTTGTCGGCGTCATCGGTCGGGACAACGAGCTCGGACATACCGTTCTTGCCCTCCTGCAGCATCATCTGCTTGAGGGAATCCAGGTCCATGGTGGCAAGCCCCATCATGGCGGTCATAGCCATGGGCAGATTCATACCGCCGAAGGCAATGGTGTGGGCGAGCAAACCCTTCTCGGCCAGCGTGTTCATGGCATTGGTGAGCGGCGATCCGCCCAGGATGTCACCAAGCAGGACAACCTCGTCATCGGCGGTAACGGGAGCGAGCATCGCCTTGACGTTCTCGACATACTCGTCAGCGCCCATGCCGTCCACGAGACTCGTCGACAAGATGTTCGGGGCGTCATTGCCGAGCATCTTGAGGACACTGTGCAGTCCGGGAGCGAGCGTTCCGTGACTGACCATTACCAGATACCGCATGCGGTCTCCTCTCGACCTGCCGTGTGTCGCACGGCTTTGCTTTTTGCTGAGATTATTGTTGCGCCGGGGCATGTTCGGTACAAGAAAATAGTTGCGAACGGCAACTATTCATCGGTTAACGGTAGTAACTATTTTTGTGCCTAAATTATTTTTTCTTCTAATTATTTTTAAAATAGCAGGTAGATTGCCTGATAAATGTTTTATGTTCCTTATGCACCATACATACCAGCAAGAATCGGGCCTGGCATCTCCGGTTTGCCCCGCAGTGTCAGACCATGTCACGTACGCCCACGACATGGAGGTACCCCATGGATATGATCTCGTTTCTCGCCTCCGAACCCTTCGACCGCAGCGGTGATACGCCGCTCTATGTCCAGCTTAAACATCGAATCGCTCTGCTTATCGCCAGCCAGGCGTTCGACACCAAGACGCCGCTGCCACGCGAGCTCGAAATCTGTGCGCGGCTGGAGTTATCGCGCGCGACCGTGCGCCGTTGCTTCCAAGATCTCGTCATCGAGGGGCGCGTGGTGCGCAAGCGCGGCCAGGGCACGTTCATCAAGCCCCAAACTTCAGCACCCGGCATCGACCTGGCCCTGAATTTCAGCGCGCGGATGCGCGAAGCGGGACGGGTTCCGAGCTCGCAGATTCTCGCCTTTTCAAGCATACCGGCCGTCCGCGGCATCGCCTCCGGGCTCAAAGTGCCCGAAGGGACACCCGTCTGGGAGATTCGCCGCCTGCGTCTCGCCAACGACAAACCCATGGAGCTCAACTACGTCTATATCCCCGTGTCACTTTGCCCCGAGCTCACGCGCAAAGACGTGGATGGCTCGCTCTACGCCTACATCGCGGAAAAGACCGGCATCCTGCCCGCAAGCGTCGATGCCGTCTACGAGACGGTCAACCTCGACAAGCATGAGGCGCGTCTTTTGGGACAGAACACCGGTAAGGCGGCGATGCGCATCGTGCGTTCGACCTACGACAAGACGGGAACCCCGTTCGAGGTAGGCGTGCTCATCAGCTGCGACGGTCAGGCAAAGCTGCACGTGCACATCGCCGCCGACAAAACAACCTTCACCGCCACAGCCCAATAAATCCAAAACATGGGCGCCGTCGTTCAAACGAACGACGGCGCCCACACTCATTTTCTATTCAGCCCTAGTCATCGCACAAAGCCCCTTCGGCAGCACACGGTGCAACCGAGTCACCGTAGGCCGGGGCGGAGGGGGCTGAGTTTCTCACTGAGCGACTCTGCTTGCAGCCGGAGCGAAGGGGGAAACTCAGCCCCCCGCCCCGGCCGGCCAGCTCAACCTACACCGTGTGCTGCGGCAGGTCCTGCAGGGCGATGACGTCCATGCCCATGTCGTTGGCGCTGCCGTGACCCTGCTGGTCCTCACGCACCGCCTCGATGGCACTCACGTACGTGTTGGCGGCAGACATCGCGGTCACGCAGGTCACACCGCGTCGCACTGCCTCGGTGCGCAGCAGATAGCCGTCGCCGCGCGAGCCCGGACCGTACGGCGTGTTGATGATCACCGCGATCTTGCCATCGGCGATGAGGTCGCCGATGTTGGGGCGCTCGCCGTCGTGCGGGCCGCTAATCTTCTCCACGATCTCGCACGTCACGTTGCCTCCACGCAGCACGCGCGCCGTACCCTCGGTAGAGCAGATGTCAAAGCCCAGATAGCGCAGGATACGGGCGACCGAAAGGATATGGCGCTTGTCGCGGTCGCACACGCTAATGAACACCTTGCCGCAACTCGGGTCGGGCAGCTTGTAGTCGATCGCCAGCTGCGTCTTGGCGTATGCCTCGGGATAGCTCTTGGCGATACCCATGACCTCGCCCGTCGACTTCATCTCGGGCCCCAGGATGACGTCGGCGCCCGGGAAACGGCCCCAGGGCATAACGGCTTCCTTCATGCAGAACCAGTCCAGCTGACGCTCATCGCTCGGCAGGCCCAAGCTCGCGATGGAATCGCCCGCCATGATACGCGCCGCGCACTTGGCCAGCGGCACGCCGGTGGCCTTGGAGATAAACGGCACGGTACGGCTAGCACGCGGGTTGGCCTCGATCACGTAGACGGTCTCACCCTTGATGGCATACTGCACGTTGACCAGGCCGCGTACGCCCAGCGCCATCGCGATGCGGCGCGTGGTCTCGCGGAGCTTCGCCTGCAGGCTCTCGCTAAAGCTAAACGGCGGAATGCAGGTCGCAGAGTCGCCGGAGTGAATACCGGCCTCCTCAATATGCTCCAGGATGCCGCCGATGTAGACCTCTTCGCCGTCGCACAGGGCATCGACATCGGACTCAATCGCACCCTCCAGGAAGCGGTCGAGGTACACCGGGTAGTCGGGGCTAATGCGCGCAGCCTCGGCCATGTAATCGCGTAGATGCCCGGCATCGTAGGCGATCATCATGCCGCGGCCACCCAGCACGTAGCTCGGACGCACCAGCAGCGGGTAGCCGATGTGCGCGGCCACGGCCTCGGCCTCCTCAAACGAGGTGGCCTGACCCGCCGGCGGGTACATAATGCCCAGCTTGTCGAGTAGGGCGGCAAAGCGCTCGCGGTCCTCGGCAAAGTCGATGGCGTCGGGCTTTGTGCCCATAATGTTGACGCCGCTCTCCTCGAGCATGCGCGCCAGTTTAAGCGGGGTCTGGCCGCCGAGCGTCACCACGACGCCGTCGGGGCGCTCGACATCGATAACGTCCATGACGTCCTCGTAGGTGAGCGGCTCAAAGTACAGACGGTCGGACGTGTCATAGTCGGTCGAGACGGTCTCGGGATTGCAGTTGACCATGATGGTCTCGAAGCCGCGGGCCGCCAGCGCGTAGCTCGCGTGCACGCAGCAGTAATCGAACTCGATACCCTGGCCAATGCGGTTGGGGCCGGCGCCCAGGATCATCGCCTTGGGCTTGTCCGCCGGCGTGGTCTCGTCGGGAGCCACGCACTTCTTGGCATCCGGGCTCGTGCGGTAGATGTTCTCGTACGTCTTGTAGTGGTACTCCGTGGCGCTCGAAAACTCCGCAGCGCAGGTATCGACCGTCTTCATGCTGGGAACCACGCCCAGACCCTTGCGATAGGCGCGCACAAAGCGCTCGTCCGAGCCGGTCAGCGCGGCAATCTCGGCGTCGCTCGTGCCGTACTGCTTGAGCAGGCGCATCGCGTCGGCGTCGATATCCTCCACACGCAGGCCGCGGATGCTCTCCTGGACCTGCACCATGTCGTTGATACGGTTGAGGTACCACGGATCGATACCGCAGATGGCATGGATGTGGGCGATGTCCCAGCCACGGCGCAGGGCCTCGACCACAAAGAAGATGCGGTGCTCGGTCGGGGTTGCCACGGCCTGAGCGAGCTCATCGTCGCTCAGCTTGTCGGCACCCTCCTTGCCACCGGCGCAGATGCCCTGGTGACCGTCCTCCAGTGAGCGCATGGCCTTGCCGAAGGCCTCCTCAAAGGTGCGGCCGATCGCCATAATCTCGCCCACGGCCTTCATGCGCGTGGTGAGCGTGGGGTCGGTACCCTTAAACTTCTCGAAGGCAAAGCGCGGCACCTTGACCACACAGTAGTCGATCGTGGGCTCAAAGCAGGCGGGCGTTGCCTTGGTGATGTCGTTGACGATCTCGTCGAGCGTGTAGCCCACGGCCAGGCGAGCGGCGGCCTTGGCGATGGGGAAGCCCGTGGCCTTGGAGGCCAGTGCGGACGAACGGCTCACGCGCGGGTTCATCTCGATGACGATCAGACGGCCGGTCTGGGGGTTCACGGCAAACTGCACGTTGGAGCCGCCGGTCTCGACGCCAATCTTCTCCAGAATGGCGAGCGACGCGACACGCATGCGCTGGTACTCAAGGTCGGAGAGGGTCTGCGCTGGCGCCACGGTGATGGAGTCGCCGGTGTGCACGCCCATGGGGTCGAGGTTCTCGATGGAGCACACGATGATGCCGTTGCCGGCGTGGTCGCGCATGACCTCCATCTCATACTCTTTCCAACCCTCGATGGACTCCTCGACCAGCACCTCATGGGCAGGCGAGAGCTCAAGGCCCTGGCTCACGATGGAGACGAGCTCCTCGTGGGTATGCGCGATGCCGCCGCCGGCGCCACCGAGGGTAAAGCTCGGACGCAGTACGCAGGGATATCCCACGCGCTCGGCGATAGCCTCGGCGTCGGCCACGCTGTAGGCATAGCCCGAGCGCGCGACCTCCAGGCCGATCTCGGCCATGGCCTCGTTAAAGAGTTTGCGGTCCTCGCCGCGCTCGATAGCGGCCAGGTCGCAGCCGATCATCTCGACGCCGTACTTGTCGAGCGTGCCGTCCTTTGCCAGCTCGACGGCGGCGTTCAGACCGGTCTGGCCGCCCAGCGTGGGCAGCAGCGCGTCCGGGCGCTCTTTCTTGATCACGCGCTCGATAAACTCGGCGGTGATAGGCTCAACATAGGTGCGGTCGGCCAAGCCCGGGTCGGTCATGATGGTCGCCGGATTGGAGTTGACCAGGATGACCTCAAAGCCATCCTCCTTGAGCACCTTGCAGGCCTGGGCGCCGGAGTAGTCGAACTCGCAGGCCTGGCCAATAACGATGGGGCCCGAACCAATAACGAGGATGCGCTTGATGTCAGTACGTTTAGGCATGTTAGTTCTCCTCGGTCGCAGCGTTCTCGGACTCGGCGAAATTCCAGCCGGCGAGGCGGTCCTTCGCGGTGTCGATGTCCAGGTAGTTCTCCTCGCCGTCCATGAGTCGCGTAAAGGCGGTAAAGAGATAGTGGGCATCGGTGGGGCCGGGCGAAGCCTCGGGGTGGTACTGGACCGAGAAACACGGGGCGTCGAGCAGCTGGATGCCCTCGGCGGTGCCGTCGTTGAGGTTCACATGTGTCAGGCGAATGCGACCAAAGCGCTCGTTCATCACGACCGGCGCGACGCCGCGACGCACCCAGGCGCGCAGGTCGCCATCGGCCGCATGCTCGGTTTCGCCGCCGGAAAGCTCCGGAATCAGTTTGCCCAGACTGGGGAACAGCAGGCCAAAGCCGTGGTTTTGCGCGGTGATCTCCACGCGACGGCTCACCAGATTCATAACCGGCTGGTTACCGCCACGGTGACCGAATTTAAGCTTTTCCATTTGGGCGCCGCAGGCCAAGCTGATCATCTGGTGACCCAGGCAAATACCAAAGACCGGCACCTTGCCGATCAGCTGCTGCACCTGCTCGTAGGTCTCCACCACGGCATCGGGGTCGCCGGGGCCGTTGGACAAAAAGACGCCATCAGGATTCATGTCGAGCACCTGCTGGGCGGGCGTATCCCACGGCACGACGGTGAGGTCGCAGCCGGCACGGACCAGGCCCTCCAGAATACCGCGCTTCACACCGCAGTCGTAGGCGACCACTTTGTGACGGGCAGGAGCGGCAGCCACAAGCGCAAAGCCATGCGTGGCAGGCAGGTCGGCGGCCACAAACTCGTGAGGCGCGGGACAGCTCACGGTCTTGACCAGGTTCTCGCCCACCAGCGTGGGCGCTGCGTCCAGACGCTCGGCGAGCTCGTCGACGTCGAAGATCTCTGTCGAGATAATGCCCATCTTGGAACCATTGTCGCGCAGATGGCGCACCAGAGCGCGGGTGTCGACACCCTCGATAGCGACGATGCCGTGAGCGCGCAGGTACTCCGGCACGCTGACGGCCGAGCGCCAGTTAGAAGGCGTGGCGCACATGTCGCGAACGATCATGCCGCGCATAGCCGGAGCGCTCGCAGGGCGCACGGCGTCGCCGGGGAAGGCCGACTGGACATCGGTCTCGTCGATACCGTAATTGCCGATCTGCGGATAGGTCATGGTTACAATTTGGCCGGCATAACTCGGGTCGGTCATGACCTCAAAGTAGCCCTCAAGCGAGGTGTTGAAGCAGACTTCGCCGGTCGCGGTGCCCTCGGCGCCGCATGCACGTCCATAAAAAATGGTCCCATCCTCAAGATACAGGATACAGGGACCGCAGGCGCCCTTGCTGGTTTTGGCCAGCATACGCTGGCAAAGCTCGCTGGGCGCGAAGGTGCGGGCGGCAGCGCCCGCGGTATGGTTGTTCGCCATAATTCTCCTTCCCGGTCTCACAGGACCGGCTTAAAGGTGTGTAGTTAGGCCTCGCGGTATTGTAACCGCAAGCATGCCTCATGGCGTTAATTTCATCGAAATGTTTACGAAATGATAATTATGACTTTCTATGCATAATGATTTTTTAATCCCCGTCCCGGAAAAATCATCCCGCGGGGCTTGTGGCTCACGCGGGATGATGGCGTCTTATTTTATCTTGTCCTGCTCCAGCAGTTCGGACGGTGTGCGATCGGGCTTGCCGCCGCGGAAAATCTCGCGGCCATGCAGACGATGCTCCAGGTCACGTTCGGCCTTTTCCTCGTCAATCTTGGTCTGGATCACCACCGGGTCCTCAATCAACGACGACACCGAGTTCACCTGCTTCTGAATGCGCTCGGCGATGGTGTCATCCATACTCACGATGCGCATCTTCCAGTCGATACTCGTAGCGTTGGATGAGCTCTTGGTCCACACAAACGTCAAAATGGCGCTCTGATGACCCCGCGCGGGAAACATGCCAAAGAAGGAATCGTGCTGAATGTTGCTATCCTCGTCGATATAGGCGTGAACGTTATACACCACGCGGTCAATCTTGTCGTTGAGCAGGGCGTTGGTCGCAAGCGCCGCGGCCTGGATCTGCCCGTTGGACAGCAGCTCGAGCTCATTGGCAGACGACGTGTCCAACACCGTCACCTCAACCGTGCCCGTGCGCTCATCGGCCTCGTCGACAGAAAAATCGAGCGGGAACTGCGTAAAGCCGTTGCCCCATTCGAGTCCACCCTTGAGCGCGGTCGAGACGGTATCCACCGAAACGCTCTCGGACAGGTTGGCGGTATTCAGACGGCGCATCACGCCGTAGCCGATCTGCATGCCCACGATCAGCACCAGAATACCGATGACCACGGCCATCGCGGTCTTCGTAATGGTATGGCTCACCTGCGAGCCCGAAGGATCGTCCTCGGACAGCGGGTCGATATGTTTTGCCTGGCTCGCGCGGTCCTCGCTGCGCAGCTGCGCTAGCGCCGCTTTGTCACCGCGCTTGGCCGCAGCCTCCTTCTCACGCATGCGCTCGGTTCGCTTTTTGGCAAGCGTGGGATCCAAGACACCGGATGCATCGATTTCGGAGAATAACTCCGTCACTTCTTCCGGAGTCAAAGGGTTCTTGTCAGCCATAAACTTCCTGTCATATCAATCAGTCGAGCTCGTGCGCACGCGCACCTTCGAACTGCATTCGATAGTAACGGGCATAGGTGCCGCCACGGGCGAGAAGCTCCTCGTGCGTGCCACGCTCCACAACGCGACCATGCTCAACGGTCGCAATCTCATCGGCATGCTTAATGGTCGAAAGACGGTGGGCAATGATGATTGTGGTACGGCCGCGTGCCAGCTCCTCGAGTGACTCCTGCACCGCCTCCTCGCTCTCGTTATCCAAAGCACTCGTCGCCTCGTCCAAAATCAGGATCTTGGGGTTCTTGAGAAACACGCGCGCAATGGCAACGCGTTGCTTCTGTCCGCCCGAAAGACGGCTGCCGCGCTCGCCCACGACCGTGTCATAACCCTGTGGAAGCGATTCGATAAAGGTATCGATATTGGCGCGGCGGGCAGCCTCGGCAATTTCTTCCGCCGTAGCGCCCGGCTTGCCGTAGGCGATGTTCTCGCCGATTGTTCCGTCAAACAGGTAGACATCCTGCTGCACCAGGCCGATGGCGCGGCGCAGGCTCTGCTGCGTCACATCGCGCACGTCCTGACCGTCGATGCTAATGGATCCGGCAGCCACGTCATAAAAGCGCGGCAGCAGCGAACAGGTCGTGGACTTGCCACCACCCGAAGGGCCAACCAAAGCGATGGTCTGCCCGGGCTTGATGGACAGATTCATATGGTCGATAACGGGACGCTCTTCGGCATCACCCTCGCCCAGCTCAACATCCTCGTAGTTAAAGCACACGTCGTGATAATCCACGGCGCCGGCAGTCACCTGCAGATCCGTAGCGCCCGGCTTGTCCTGGATATCCGGCGCGGTCGAGAGCACCTCGTCCATACGCTTAAAGCCGGCGATGGCCTTCTGATACGTTTCGGCCGAATTGACGAGTGTCTCGAGCGGCGTGCAGAACAGCGAAATATAGAGTGCAAAGGTCGCCATATCGACCGCCTGCAGCTGTCCCTGGGCGACCAACCAGCCGCCCAGCAGCACCACGATCACATAGAGCACACCCGAGAGCAGGCCATACGTCGCGGTATAGACGCCCATGGCGTGATACATGTTCTCCTTGGACGAAAGATAGCGATTGTTGGAGGCGCGGAACTTGAAGCGTTCGGTCTCCTCATTGGCAAAACTCTTGACCACGCGCATGCCCGCCAGCGAATCCTGCAGCTGCGCATTGATGCCGCTGATCTTTTTGCGGTTGTCGCTAAAGACCTCGCGCATGCGCATGTTCTGCCAAAACATGATGACCGCAAACGCCGCCGTCACCACGGCCATGGCAAGCGCCAGCACCGGGGCAATAGCAAAGAGAATCACGAACGAGCCGACGATCTCGATGCCGCAGATGATAATCCACTCGGGCACGTGGTGTGCCGCCTCGCAGATATCGAACAGGTCGTTGACCACGCGGCTCATCATGTCACCCGAGCTGTTGCGATCGAAGTACGCAAAGCTAAAGCGCTCATACTGATCGAACAAGTCCTCGCGCATCTTGGACTCCATGCGCGCGCCCATCACGTGGCCCCAGTAACTCACAAAGTAGCGACAGGCGCAACGGATGGCATACATCAGTACCAGGCCAACCGCGATCATACCGAGCGCCTGCATAATAGCAGCCTGACCCTGGGTAAAGAGCCCACCGGTCAGATTGCGCAGAATGATAGGAAACGCCAAGTCAATGGCGGCAAGCACCAGGGCACAAACAGTATCGGCAACAAAAAGCCCCATCTGGGGCTTGTAATACGAAAGAAACCTCTTCAGCATGTGATCCTCAAAGAAATATCAGCAACGTAAGGCCCTGGGACAAAGCAATCAGCAGTACTTGTCCCAGGGCTACCCCCACTCGTTAAAGCTCCGCGCCCCCAAGGCGGTGCGCGATGCTATCGCAGGCCAAGGCGCCCACGACGGTCTTGGCATCTTCGATTTTGCCGTCGAGCACGGCGTCGATCAGCTCGTGCAGCGGCACGAGGTCCACGTTGACGAACTCGTCATCATCGGGGTTGGGTGCATCGAACTCGAGCTTGGTGGCCAGGTAGATATGAATGATCTCGTCGCAGAAGCCGCAGGTCGTGACAATCGACGTCAAAAAGCGAATGCGGCCGGCCCTAAAGCCCGTCTCCTCGTGCAGCTCACGCTTGGCGCAATCGAGCGGATCCTCGCCCGGATCGAGCTTGCCGGCGGGAATCTCGACCGTCACGCGGTCGATGGCGGTGCGGTACTGACGCACCAGCACAATCTTGCCGCTCTCGGTCAGCGCCACAACGGCCGCCGCGCCCGGATGGCGAATGATGTCGCGGGCGCTACGGTGGCCGTTGGGCAGCTCAACCTCAAGACGGTGGACGTCGAGGATCTTGCCTTTCCAGGCGCACTCCTCCGAAAGAATCTTCTCGTGTAGCTCGGCATCGTGCGGGTCGTCATCGCCCAGCACCAGCATCGGCTCGTCGACAACCTCGCCACCCGGCTCGCCCTCGGCGTGTCCGTACGCGCGGCTATCTTCCTCGACGATTTGCGCGTCAACGAGCTCTTCGTTCTTCTCGTCCATCCGTCTCATCCCTCTCGGACTTTAGGCATCCCAGGCGTCGCGGCCACGCAGCGCGCGCAGACCGATGTCATGACGCAGGGTCTTGCCCTCAAAATCAATCTTCTCGCAGGCCTCGTAGGCAAGGTTGCGGGCGTTCTCGAACGTGTCGCCCAGCGCGGTCACGGCAAGCACTCGGCCACCGTTGGTCACGAGCTGACCGTCCACCACGGCGGTGCCGGCATGGTACACGGTCACGTTCTCCATGGCCTCGGCGTCGGCGATGCCGGTGATGACTTTGCCCTTCTCATAGCTGCCGGGGTAGCCCGCGCTCGTCAGGACAACGGCCACAGCCCACTCGTCACGCCAATCGAGCTCAATCTGATCAAGCTCGCAGTTGGCGCAGGCGAGCATAACCTCGACCAGGTCGTTCTTGAGGCGCGGCAGCACGACCTGCGTCTCGGGGTCGCCAAAGCGGGCATTGAACTCCAGCACCTTGGGGCCGGCGGGGGTGAGCATAAAGCCACCGTACAGGCAGCCGCGGTAGTCGATACCCTCGGCAGCAAGCTCGGCCACGGTCTGCTCCATGACCGCCACCATGGTGGCGTGCTCCTCGTCGGTCACGATGGGCACCGGGCTGTAAACGCCCATGCCGCCGGTGTTGGGGCCAAGGTCGCCCTCGAGCGCGCGCTTGTGGTCCTGCGAGGTGGCCATGGGGCGCACGGTCTTGCCGTCGGTAAAGGCCAGCAGCGAACACTCGGGGCCAACCAGCATCTCCTCAATGACAACGGTGTTGCCGGCATCACCAAAGGTACCGCCAAAGCACTCGCGCACGGCCTCTTCGGCCTGCTCGAGCTCAGTCGCCACGATAACGCCCTTGCCTGCGGCCAGGCCGTCAGCCTTCACGACCAGCGGGGCACCCTGCTCGCGCACATAGGCAAGAGCCGAAGCCTCGTCAGTAAACGAGCCGTAGGCGGCCGTCGGAATGCCGGCACGCTCCATGAGCTGCTTGGAGAATAGCTTGGAGCCCTCCATCTGGGCACCCTCGGCACCCGGACCAAAGCAGGGAATACCCGCCGCGCGCACGGCGTCGGCCACGCCCGCCACGAGCGGAGCCTCGGGGCCAATCACCACGAGTCCGCATCCATGGCTCTGGGCAAACGCCGCCACGGCCGCAGGATCGCAATCGTCGAGAACCACGTTCTCGCCGCAGCTCGCGGTGCCGCCGTTACCCGGCGCAATGTAGAGCTTGCCGGCGCGCGGTGATGCTGCGAGCTTAGCTGCCAAAGCGTGCTCGCGGCCGCCGCTGCCCAACAACAGGATGTCGATGGTTTGAGTGTCCGCCTTCAAGGGTGCCTCCTCTATGGATGAATGGCTCGCTCCGCGCGAGCCTTTTGCAAGCAAATATACCCCTCGGCCGCCCGCTTGGGCTGCAAAGGGGTATATCGCAATAACCGAATAGTGCCGATTACTTCCAGAATCGGTTGATGATCTGCTCGCGATCGGCGCCGACGCCAATGAACGTCACGCGGGTGTGTGCCAGTTCCTCGATAAACGCCACGTAGTCCTGAGCCTCCTGCGGCAGCTCGTCAAAGCTGCGGCAACCGGTGATATCGCACTTCCAGCCCGGGAGCTCCTCGTAGATGGGCTTGGCATGCTCAAAGCGCACCTGATGCTCGGGCACGCTCGTGTAACGCTCGCCGTCGACGTCGTAGGCCACGCACACCTTGATGGTGTCGAAGGCCGAAAGCACGTCGAGCTTGGTCAGGGCGATATCGGTGAGACCGTTGACGCGCGAGGCATAGTTGGCAATAGGGCCGTCGAACCAGCCACAACGACGACGGCGACCGGTGGTCACGCCGTACTCATAGCCTTCCTCGGTCAGCGTGTGGCCGGCCTCGGACTCATAGGAAAGCTCGGTGGGCATGGGGCCCGAACCGACGCGGGTGATATAGGCCTTCATGACGCCCAGCACGCGGTCGACATTCTTCATACCGACGCCGGAGCCGGTGATGGCGCCGCCAGCGGTGCAGTTAGAAGACGTCACGTACGGATAGGTGCCGTGGTCGATGTCGAGCAGCGTCGCCTGGGCGCCCTCGAACAGCAGGTCCTTGCCCTCGTCGATCATGTTGTTGAGCAGCAGGCTCGTCTCGGTGATGTAGGGGCGCAGGCGCTCGGCCATGGGCAGGTACTCGTCGCAGATCTGGTCCACGGTGTAGGTGGGCAGGTGATAGATGAGCTCGAGCTCGGGATTCACGCGGGCAAGAGCGGTCTCCAGCTTGTCGCGGAACAGTGCCTCGTCCAGCATGTCCTGCATGCGCAGGCCGATGCGTGCCATCTTGTCCTGGTAGCACGGACCGATGCCGCGCTTGGTGGTACCGATGTTCTTCTTGCCGAGCTTCTGCTCAAAAGCACCATCCAGATCGATGTGGTACGGCATGATGATGTGCGCGTTGCCACTGATCTTGAGGTTCTTGGTGGTGATGCCGTCGGCCTCGAACATGTCAATCTCCTCAAGGACAACCTTGGGGTTGACGACGCAGCCGTTACCGATCACCGACACATGGTCGGAATACATGATGCCGGAGGGCACCTGGTGCAGGCCGTACTTCTTGCCGTTGACGACGATGGTGTGACCGGCGTTATTACCGCCCGAATAGCGCACGACGGCATCGAAGTCGCCGGCGACCAGGTCGCAGATCTTACCCTTGCCCTCATCGCCCCACTGGGCACCGACCAAAACGGTTGACGGCATGTTTACTCCTTACATTCATGGACTGTCTACGCGCCACGCCGGCACGCAGAAGCACAAAACATTCCCAGTATACCCGTGCAACGGGCGCCTGTCCTACTCCTCGGTATGCGCCCCATCAAGCTCATAGAACTTGGTGGATGCCGGCAGGAACATCAGGTCGACGTCACCGATCGGGCCCGAACGGTTCTTGGCCACGACGATACGCGTAACGCCCTCGTCGGGTCGATCGTCACGCGAGGCCTCGGCCTCATCGGCGGAGCGGTCCAAGAACATAACGATGTCGGCGTCCTGCTCGATGGAGCCCGATTCACGCAGGTCGGACAGCTGCGGGCGCTTGCCGGTACGGGACTCGACCTGACGCGACAGCTGCGACAGCGCGATCAGCGGAATCTTGAGCTCTTTGGCCATAATCTTCAGACCTCGCGACATATCGGAGACCTCGACGGTGCGGCTCTCGGAACGACGTCCCGGCGGAGGACTCACCAACTGCAGGTAGTCCAGGATGATGATGGCCCTCTCCTTGTTGTGGAGCATGCGACGGCTCTTGGCGCGGATCTCGGTCACCGTGGTACCGGGCGTATCGTCAATCAGAATGTCGAGCTTAGACAAGGTCTGCGTGGCCTCGTTGATATTGGCCCACTGCTCGGGGCTAATGCGGCCCGTACGGAAGTCGCTGATCGAGATCATGGCGTAGGCGCAAATCAGACGCTGGGCAATTTCCTTGCCCGACATCTCCAGCGAAAAGAAGCCGACAGTATAGCCCGCAGCGGCGGCATTCAGCGCTAGGTTCAGAGCAAACGACGTCTTACCAACGGCAGGGCGGGCGCCGATAATGATGAGCTGGCCCTCGCGGAAACCCATAAGCATGCGGTCGAGCGACGGGAAGCCGGTGGGCACGCCCGCGGCCTGTCCACCGGCCTTACACACTTCCTCGGCCTCGTTATAGGCCTCGACCATAAACTCGGTCAGTGTCTTATAGCTCGACTTGACCTCGCGCGCCGTGACCTTGAGCAGCTTGCTCTCGGCCAACTCCACGACCTCTTTGGTGTCGGTAGGGGCGTTATAGGCCAGCGCGTTGATCTCGTTGGTGGCACCGATCAGCTCGCGCAGCATCGAGTCGCGGCGAACGATGGCGGCATGGTGCTGCCAGTTCACAAGTGACAGGGTCTGACCCATCAGCTCCAAAATGTAGGCCTCGCCGCCCACGGCATCAAGCTTGTTGATGCTGCGCAGGTAATCGATCAGCGAGATAGAGTCGATGGGAATGCGGCTGTTGTACATATCGACCATCGCGGTGTAGATGGTCTTATGAATGGGCCGGTAAAAGTCATCGGGCTGCAGCTCGACCTGGGCCTCCTCGACCACCTCGGGCGATAGCAGCATGGCGGCCAGTACATTGGCCTCTGCATCTTGGTTTTGAGGGAGACCCAACTTGGAGCCACGGTCCTCGACCGTCAGTCCCGTCTCCCTTTCATCATATACCATGAGCATCCTCATTCATATCGCTTGCGAGCATCCATAGTATCAGCCACGGTCCCAAAACGGGCCGCGCCCCGGCAATCATCACCGAACGAAACGGATGAACGGTCCCGCATTTGGGACTTCACCACAACGCCCGCATGGCGCTCGCTGAGCGTTGAAAACAAAAGGGCGCCCTGGTCTCCCAGAGCGCCCTTCTTAGAACAAGATTGTTGCGTTGCAGCAAATGCTACTCGGCAGCAGCCTCAGTCTCGACCTCGGCGGTCTCGGCCTCGGCGACCTCAGCGGTCTCCTCAGCCTCAGCCTCGGCAGCGAGCTCCTCGGCGGTAACGCCGACGAGAACGACAACCTCGGCCTTGATCTCGCGGTACAGCGAGATGGCAACGGTGTGGGCACCGGCAACCTTGATGGGCTTACCGAGCTCGACGCGCTTGCGGTCGATGTCCATACCGAGCTGAGCCTTGATGGCGTCAGCGATCATAGCGGCGGTAACGGAGCCAAAGAGGATGCCCTCGTCGCCAACCTTGACGTCAACGGTGACCGTCTTGCCCTCGAAGGCAGCCTTGGTCTCGTTGGCGGTAGCCAGACGGACGGCCTCGCGCTTGGCGATGTTGTTGCGACGCTCGTCAAGCTGCTTGAGGTTGCCCTTGGTGGCGGCAACAGCGAGCTTCTTGGGGAACAGGAAGTTCTCAGCGTAACCCTGAGCGACCTCTACGACGTCACCCTCGCCGCCCTTGCCCTTGATCTCATCGAGAAGAATAACCTTCATGATGCGTCTCCCTTCTTAGCCGCGGTCGCGGTTGCCACGAGAGGAAACCACGGGGACGGTGTACGGCAGGAGAGCCATCTCGCGGGCGCGCTTGATGGCGTTGGCGATGTCATGCTGATGCTGCGTGCAAGCGCCAGTGACGCGACGGGGCTTGATTTTGCCACGGTCGGTCATGTACTTACGGAGAAGCTGAGTGTCCTTATAGTCGATGAACTCAGTGTTCTCCTTGCAGAACTGGCAGTACTTACGACGCGGCTGACGTGCAGAAAAATCATTAGCCATGTCAAAATACCTTTCATTTGGCAACTTCGGCGAACCGAAGCCGCCTCTCACTCAAAAATAGGTGAACAGCCCTTAAAACGGGATGTCCTCATCGTAGACGTCGACCGCGGGCGGCGTAGCCACCGGTGCGGCAGGACGTGCTGCGGGCGCGGGAGCTGCGGGGGCGTAACCGCCCTGATCGTAGCCACCCTGGCCACCGCGGGAGCTCATAAACTCGATCTCATCGACGATGACCTCAAGCTTGCTCCGGCGCTGACCGTCGCGCTCCCAAGAGCTGTAGCGCAGCTTGCCCTCGATCGCGACCTTGTTTCCCTTTGCCAGGAAACGGCTCACGGCCTCGGCGCGCGTGCCGAACATAGTGCAGTCGACAAAGTTGGGATAGTCCTCCCACTCGCCAGTCTGCGGGTTGCGGCGACGATCGTTCACGGCGACGCCAAAGGACAGAACCTGGGTTCCGCCGGCGGTGGCGCGCAGCTCGGGATCACGCGTGAGGTTACCGGTGATGTTCACTCGATTGATGCTCATAACTCACTACTTCCTCTTGGGGCACAAGCCCAGTCCAAAACGACAGTCTTACTCCTGGTCGTCGCGACGGACGATCATGTGGCGGACCACAGCGTCGGTGATGCGCAGGACGCGATCAAGCTCGGCGATCTGGGTAGGATCTGCGTGGAAGTTGATGAGGGTGTAGTCACCATCGGTGAGGTCGTTGATCTCGTAGGCGAGCTTGCGCTTGCCCCACTCGTCAACGGAGTCGACCTTGCCAGCGCCCTCAGCGATCGTGGTATCGATACGCTTCATAACAGCGAGACGAGTCTCGGGGTCGAGCGACGGGTCAACAAAGAACAGCAGTTCATAAGCCTTCATATTGTCACCTCCTCTGGGCAAATGTGGCTTCAGGTCGTGAAGGTGCGCCTGAAGCAGGAAAAGACTTGGTAATAATATCTTTCAACCTCCCAGGCTGCAAGAATATGCAGCTACAACCTCATGACCTCCACATATGCCTTGATTCTCATTTTCATTGCAACAGCCTCAGGACTCAGCGCAACGCGTTGCGC
>CAUGNZ010000005.1 GCA_959601045.1 uncultured Collinsella sp. | reverse complement strand
CTTTTTAGTGCCCTCGGATTGGGTCATAGTGTCTGTCGTTGCCAAGACATCGGCGTTGCCTTGATCCAAACCTACCAAAAGGGGACAGGTTTATTTGGTCGGTTTTATCTGGACAAACGTGGTCGTCTATCGCAATATGGTCGTTGGGGACGTTCTTGTTTGACTAGTCGTTTAAGAACGTCCCCAACGACTACATAGCATGAGAGTGGATAATCTCCCGGTTTGAGTCTGCATTCAAGCTCAAAGTGGGAGATTATCCACTCTCGTTTTTGTTCTACCTACATTTGTAGGAACAGTTCGTGGAGGCGGGTGTCTTCATCGAGTTCGGGGTGGAAGGTTACGCCGAGCTGGTTGCCCTGGCGGGCGGCGACGATGCGGCCATCGACCTCTGCCAAGGCCTTGGCGTCGCCGTGGACCTCGACGATGCGGGGCGCGCGGATAAATGTCAGCGGCACTTCACCGTCGATGCCGTCTACCTGTCCCTTGGTGCGAAAACTGCCGAGCTGTCTGCCATAGGCATTGCGCTCAACGAGCACATCCATGGTTGCCAAACGCGGCGTGCCCTTATCGTCATGAGCGGCAAGGTCGTGAGCCAGCAGAATCAGGCCGGCGCAGGTGCCCAGGACGGGCATGCCTTCAGCGATACGGGTACGAAGCTCCTCGAGCATGCCCAACTCATCAAGCAGTTTCCCTTGAACGGTAGACTCGCCGCCGGGAAGTACCAGGCGGTCAAAGTTCTGCTGCAAATCGGCCGCCTGCCTCATCTCGATACAACGTGCGCCCAGCTCAGATAGCCTTGCCTCATGCTCGGCAAAAGCGCCTTGGACCGCCAGCACGGCGACCGTTTGGTCTGCATAATCGCTCATGTGCGATCCTTTCTGCTGGACTAGCGCCCGCGCTCCTCCATGATGATCTCGATCTCGTCGGCGTTGATGCCCACCATAGCCTCGCCCAGGTCCTCCGAAAGCTCGGCGATGAGCTTGGCGTCGGTGAAGTTTGCCACGGCCTTGACGATGGCGGCGGCGCGCTTGGCGGGGTCGCCGCTCTTAAAGATGCCCGAGCCAACAAAGACGCCCTCGGCGCCCAGCTGCATCATCAGCGCGGCGTCGGCGGGGGTCGCTACGCCGCCGGCGGCAAAGTTCACGACGGGAAGCTTGCCCGTGGCATGGACCTCGCGCACCAGCTCGACCGGAACCTCCAGCTGCTTGGCTGCCTCAACGAGTTCATCGTCGCGCAGGGCAACAACGTCGCGGATCTGCTTTTGGATCTTGCGCATATGGCGCACGGCCTGAACGACGTCACCTGTGCCCGGCTCGCCCTTGGTGCGAATCATCGTGGCGCCCTCGGCAACACGGCGCAACGCCTCGCCCAGATCGCGGGCGCCGCAGACAAACGGTACGTCAAACTGGGTCTTGTCGATGTGATAGACATCATCGGCGGGGGAGAGAACCTCGGACTCGTCGATATAGTCGATTTCGATGGCCTGCAGGATCTGCGCCTCGACCATGTGGCCGATACGGCACTTGGCCATAACGGGGATGGAGACAGCTTTTTGGATACCCTTGATCATCTTGGGATCGCTCATGCGCGAGACGCCGCCTGCGGCACGGATGTCGGCCGGGATGCGCTCGAGCGCCATGACGGCGCAGGCGCCCACCTCCTCGGCGATGCGTGCTTGCTCGGGCGTGGTGACGTCCATGATGACGCCGCCCTTGAGCATCTGCGCGAGCTCGCGATTGAGTTTGACGCGATCGGCCTTGCTGGTCTGTTCTGCCATGGTTGCTCCCTTGGTTGGCATGTACATTGCTTGACGGAACATCCTATCGGGGAGCTGGGTATGGCGAAATACTCAGTTTTCGAGATAATAACAAGGTCAGACTAATGTCAGATTGAATGATTCGATAAGGTCAGGTGATAGACCCATGCTTGACTACAATTTGGAAAATCGCGGCGAAGCATCGCTTTATGAGTATGTTTACCAGCAAATTCGCGATGATATTGTTGCTGGCCGTATTGCGGCGGGGGAGCATCTGCCGTCTAAGCGCGCCTTTGCGAGTCATCTGGGTATCAGTGTCATTACCATCGAGAATGCATATAGCCAGTTGCTTGCCGAGGGCTATATTTGCTCAATGCCGCGTCGTGGCTACTACGCGTGCGAGCTTCCGGATGCGCCGGTTTTGGCTTTGGCTGCGGGGGATATCGACCGAGATGCTGTCCCTGTTGGTCCCAGCGCGCATGATGCCATGGGGCAGGCAGAGCGATTCGACGCACTTTCTCCTTCCGCTTTGGAGGCGGCGCGGCTTTGGCAAAGTGCGCTACGGGCGACGCTGACGTCCGAAGACGAACGTGAAATCTTTTCGCCCGCACCGGCGCAGGGCACCGCTCGACTGCGACGTGCGATTGCATACCATCTGCGCGGGACAAGGGGCATGAATGCCAATCCCGACAATATCGTTATCGGTGCGGGCGCCCAGCTGCTCGATACCATGTTGGTTCAGTTGCTTGGCGCGGACAAGGTGTATGCCGTCGAGGATCCAGGCTATTTGCGCTTGACGCGCATCTATCAGGCCATGGGTTGCGAAGTGCGGCATGTCCCGTTGGATGCTGAGGGCGTGGACTTGAGCGCGCTGCAGAAAACCGGGACCGATGTCCTTCACCTGATGCCGTCTCATCAGTATCCGACCGGTCTTGTGACGAGCATTGCACGTCGCTATGCGTTGCTGAGCTGGGCCGCCGAGCGGCCAGGTCGGTATCTCATCGAAGACGACTTTGATTGTGAGTTTCGCCTTGCCGGCAAGCCGATTCCCGCGCTCGCGTCGATCGATGCCGCCCAGTCGGTTATCTACACCAACACGTTTTCGAAGAGCCTTTCATCGGCGTTGCGTTTGGCGTACATGGTGCTGCCCGATGAGCTAATGGAGAGGTTTAAACGCAAACTTGGTTTCTACGCCTCGTCGGTAAGTTCTGTTGATCAGGTCGCCTTGGCGCGTTTGCTGGAATCGGGTGATTACGAGCGACATGTGAACCGCGTGCGCGTTCGCGCTCGCGAGGCACGCGATGGCCTGGCGTCGCTTGTACGGAAAGCGTTTCCGGCAGGGGAAGTCTCGATCGAGTACGCGGACGCCGGCCTTTACTGCGTCGTGGCCGTGGAGCGTGACGCGGGCGGAAGCTCTTTTGCACGGGCCCTCACGCGCTCGAGCATCCCTTTTATCGATATCGGTGACTGTTTTTGGTGTGCCGATGGCGCATCTGTCCCTGAAAACTCAACTCAAATTCTTGTTCAGTATGACGATCTGAGTCCAAAAGTACTAACTACCTTGGAATTGCAACTAATGGGGGGCACTCTGCAACCTAAGTGAGTAGACTTTTAGCACTTTGGCGACCAGGCAGTTTTGTAACAAGCTATCTACCTGCGGTTTTGAAAAGCAGGATGACCGGCCTGCTCGGGATGTTCAAAAAAGTCCACTCATTTGCCGCGCACAGCTCCTGCATGAGAAAAAAATGGGGTTTTCAACAGGACCCCGTCCAGTTCTTGGCAAGCTTTTGGTCAGTTGGGGAGGGCTGTTGAAAACTTGACAGTCCGTTCGACGCCATTTTTGGTGCGTTCGCGCCAATGCGTGACTGACTGGGTTGAAATTCGTGTTTTCCTGTGCCTATGAAGGATCTACTTTGTGACATATCAGCTTTTAGGTACTGGCGTTTGCCTCCTCAGGTCCGCGCTTTGTGTCCGCCGCTTCCACGACCGGAAGAAGACCGGCAGCGATATGATCTCGCCCGCAACCCGACGGCTGCGGTCGCGCTCGGTTTTCCGTTGTATACATTGGTTCGGTCGAGAAACAAACGGACTTGTCCTGCCAGCATTAGGCAGCGGCTGTTTCTTGGTGAGCTTCCCAGGGAATCCGTGCTGGAAACGGAGCATGGGGTTTTGATTACGTCTCCTCTACTGACGGCATTCATCATGTTGCGGCATCTGACGGATCTTCAGCTTCTTTTGGTGTTGGCGGAGATGTGTGGCTTGTTTGCGGTGTGTGCCCTGCCGGCGGCACTTGAGGCGGAGCTTTCGCGTGCAATTGATTCGGGCGCGATTTCGACAACGTTCGGTTGGGTGCGCTGCCCGTCCGAGGACGGCACCGCCTCAAATTTATGGCGTCGAGACGCTTTGGTTTTGGGCGGAGATCTTGACCGTTTTTGTTCAGATGTTTGCGGGATACGTTACGGCAATAGATTTATAGCGGTATCGCAACTCGTTCCATTGGGCGCCGCGTCGCCTTTTGAGGTCGAGGCGTATTTGCTACTTGCACTGCCGCGATCCCTGGGAGGCGAAGGTTTTTGCGGCATAGAGCTTAATGTTGAAGTGATGCTAAGCACAAGCGCTCGGGCGATTGTGGGAAAGTCCCGTGTATATATCGACCTACTTCTTTCTTCGCCGGACGGCAGGCGACAGGTGGCCATTGAATGTCAGGGAAAGGCCTCGCACGGACGCGCAGGGGATGGCTTGCGTGACGCTGACCGCATGACGGCCCTTCAGGCCATGGGCTACGATGTACTTCTCCTGACACACAGACAGATATCCGATGAGGGTAGATTCCACGCGATCGTTAAGGCCGTATGCAGGATGCTCGATGCTGAATATCGTGATAAAAGCTTGGAGGAGCAAGGGGCCGAGGCATTACTTCGGTCTGAGCTATTCGTTGACTGGTCAAAACTGGGAGAAATCGACAAAAAGATGCCCGTTAGACACAAAAAGGCCCGATCATGGACGGTTGCAAATCTAAGTGAGTAGACTTTTAGCGTGATGGCGACCAGATTGTTTTGCGGCAAGCTATCTACCTGCGGTTTTATAAAGCAATACGGGTGGTCTGCTCGACAAGTTCCCAAAAGGCTACTCACTTAGTTTTTGACGCGAAGCCGATGTCAAAGGTGGTCCTATTTTTGGGACGTTAACTGGTTTGCAAGACACGAAAAAGGCCCGAACCATGCGGTCCGGGCCTTATAAAGCTAGAGAATGTCTCTCAGGCGTTTGGCTTAGCCGAAGTAGCGCTTTAGCAGGCCGGCGAAAGCCTTGCCGTGGCGAGCCTCGTCGCGAGCCATCTCGTGCACGGTGTCGTGGATGGCATCGAGACCAGCGGCCTTGGCGCGCTTGGCGAGATCGGTCTTGCCGGCGGTGGCGCCGTTCTCGGCCTCAACGCGCATCTCGAGGTTCTTCTTGGTGGAGTCGGTCACGACCTCGCCCAGGAGCTCGGCGAACTTGGCGGCGTGCTCGGCCTCCTCGTGGGCAGCCTTCTCCCAGTACAGGCCGATCTCGGGATAGCCCTCGCGATGAGCGACGCGAGCCATGGCCAGGTACATACCGACCTCAGAGCACTCGCCCTCAAAGTTGGCGCGCAGGTCAGCAACGATGTCCTCGGAGACGCCCTCCATCTTGGCGACGCCCACGACGTGCTCGGCAGCCCACTCGAGCTGACCCTCCTCCTGCTTCAGGAAGCGAGAGCCGGGAACGCCGCACTGGGGGCACTTGAAATCCTCGGGCAGCTGGTCGCCGTCGAACTCTTCCACATAACCGCAAACGGGGCAAACAAACTTCATAATTCGATCCTTTCGATCGATGGCGATGGCGCGCTCGTCCGGTCCCGTAAGGGCCCTCTCCGGACGTGCGTCTTGACGAGTTCTATTATCCATAAATGCAACCAAATGTGAAGCCTATTAGGAATGATTTTTAATAAAACAATTTAAGCATGTGAAGATGTTGATTGATTAACGATTGGCAAGCCATATACGGACGCCGATGAGTACAATCGGTCGAGCAAATGTTGACCAATCAACAAATGAAGGAGCTTCCTTTATGCATCTAGCCCGCCGCGCCTGGTGCCGAACGTATCAAACGGTTTTTCGCATCGCATTGCCGGTGCTGCCCTATACCGAGCCACGCATTTTAGAGCACGCTGAGGAAGTGCCCGCAGTGCTTCAAAAGCGTTCAATACGGCATGTTCTTATCGTGACGGATCCCGGCATTGCCCGTCTGGGGCTCACGGCACCGCTCGAGACAGCGCTCGCATCCAAGGGAATTAGCGCTGCGGTCTATGCCGAAACACGTGCGAACCCCACGGTCTCGAATGTGGAGGAAGCAGCGTCCCTGTATCGAGAGAACGCCTGCCAGGCCATTATTGGTTTTGGCGGCGGTTCGGCCATGGACTGCGCCAAGGGCGTGGGGGCACGCATCGCGCAGCCAAAGAAGCCCATCAACAAGATGCGCGGCCTGTTGCGCATTCATCGTCGTCTGCCGCTGCTCATCGCCGTTCCCACCACGGCGGGCACGGGAAGCGAGGTCACGCTTGCAGCGGTAATTACCGACGACGAGACGCACTACAAGTATCCCATTAACGACTTTGTGCTGATCCCGCGCTTTGCGGTGCACGACCCCGAGTTTACGCGCGGCCTGCCCGCCTCCATTACGGGGCAAACGGGCATGGACGCCCTGACACATGCCGTCGAGGCCTTTATCGGGCGCAGCACCACGCCCTATACGCGCAAGATGGCGCGCCAGGCGGTGCAGCTCATCCACGACAATTTGCTCGAAGCCTATGAGTGCGGTGGCAACATGCGTGCGCGCCGCAATATGCTTTCGGCGGCGTATAAAGCGGGCGTTGCCTTTACGCGCTCTTATGTTGGATACGTCCATGCCATCGCGCACAGCCTGGGCGGGCGTTACGGGATTCCCCACGGCTTGGCCAACGCCATCATCCTGCCGCACATGCTTCGCGCCTATGGCGAAGCTGCTGCTCCCAAGCTCGCCGATCTCGCCCGCATGGCCGGCATTGCGCCGGCTAATGCGCTGGACAACGTGGCTGCTGAGGCCTTTATCGATTGGGTCGACCGCATGAACGCCGCCTTGGGCATACCCAAATATGTGACGGGCATTCGCCGCTCCGACATTCCTGAGATGGCGGCGCATGCCGATGCCGAGGCCAATCCCCTGTACCCCGTTCCGCTTTTAATGGACCGTTTGGAGCTCGAGCATATGTACGAGGTCGTTGCGGGTGGTATGTTTGAAGACGAGAACTAGGAGGGCCCATGAACACCGAGGAAATCGCGCGCATCGTTGCCGATCAGCGCGCCTATTTTAAGACGCACGCCACGTTTGATGTCAACGCTCGCCGTCGCGCGCTCGTGAGCTTGCGCGACGCAGTGCGGGCGCACGAAGCCGATATTGCCCATGCGCTCAAGACCGATCTGGGTAAGTCACATGACGAAGCCTATATGTGCGAGATCGGCACCTCGCTTTCCGAGATCCGTCATCAGATTGCGCACGTGGCTCGATGGAGTCGTCCGCGCCTGCGCCCGTGCGACCTCGCCAACGCCGTGAGTGTGTGCAAGACGCAAGCCGTGCCCTATGGCGTCGCGCTCATCATGGCCCCCTGGAACTACCCGTTTTTGCTAACGCTCGAGCCGCTCGCTGGCGCTCTTGCCGCAGGCAACACCGTGGTCATCAAGCCGAGTGCCTATGCTCCGGCATCGAGTGCGGTGCTCAAGCAGATCTGTGAAGAGGCATTTGATCCGTGCCTGGTGACGGTTGTCGAGGGCGGGCGCGCCGAGAACGAAGCGCTGCTCGACGAGTGCTGGGACAAGATCTTCTTTACCGGTAGCGTTCCGGTCGGCAAGTTCGTTATGGAGCGCGCAAGTAAAAACCTTACGCCCGTGACGCTTGAGCTGGGCGGGAAGAGTCCCTGCATCGTGGATGCGACGGCTAACTTGAAGGTCGCGGCGCGCCGTATCGCCTTTGGTAAATGGCTCAACGTGGGGCAGACTTGCGTGGCGCCCGACTACCTGCTGGTCGATACGCGCGTGCACGACGAGCTGCTGGGTCTCATCAAGGAAGAGGTCCGCCGTATGTTTGGCGAGCATCCGCTCGATAACGAGGATTACGGGCATATCGTCAACGCCAAGCATTTTGCGCGCGTGCGCGGGCTGATCGATCCCGATAAGGTCGTGCTTGGAGGTACCGCGCGCGAGACTTCGCTCAAGATCGAGCCGACGATTTTGGATGGCGTGTCCCCCGATGACGCCGTGATGCAGGAGGAGATTTTCGGCCCCATCTTGCCGGTGCTGACGTTTGAGAGCCTAGACGAGGCCGAGACGTTTATTACGGATCGTCCGACGCCGCTGGCCCTGTATATCTTTAGCCAGGACCGTGAGGTTCAGCAGCGCTTTGTGCGTTACGTGCCCTTTGGTGGTGGCTGTGTTAATGACACCATTATGCATTTGGCCACGAGCCATATGGGCTTTGGCGGCATGGGGGCGAGCGGTATGGGACAGTACCATGGACGCGAGAGCTTCGATACGTTTAGCCACAAGAAGAGCATCGTGAACAAGGCAACGTGGCTGGACGTGCCGTTCCGCTATGCCCCTTACGCAAGCTGGAAGCACAAGTTCGTGCGCATGTTTGTGCATTAGAATCAGATGACATAGGGATAAACAAAGTGGCCGTCCCCGCGTAAGCGAAGACGGCCACTTCTCACGATGAAAACGTGTATCGGAGTTGGCAAGACCCGCTGCCACGGGTGCCATCCGTGTTCCTATCTTATCTGCAAGCGTTGCGGCGAGCGATTGAAAGACGCAGGTAGGATGAATTTGTGTCCGCACGGGCCCGTAGACTTCTCAATAAGGTTACTTGCCGGTTTACCCGGCCGTTAGAGGAGCGGTCATGTTTGAAGACGACGATCTGTTCGATCTGGTAGACGATCCGTTTGAGTGGGATCTGCTGCTCGATGACGATGAGCTGGAGCAGGACCGTAAGAAGCGGCAGGACAAGAAAGCTCAGAGTGACGCTTCGAAAAAACAAGACAAGCGCCGCCGGGGTCTGTTCGGCGGGCTCTTTGGGTAACCGCTGCATCGCTGCGTCTGTATACTAAACAGGTCTTATACGCGTTGCGAAATGAGGGCATGGACGATGATGTGGTTTACCGCCGACCTGCATCTGGGCGATACGAATATCTTGCACGATATGGACCGACCGTTTGGCTCGGTCGAGGAGATGAATCGTAAGGTCATTGATGCCATCAACGAGTACGTGGCTGCGGACGATCGTCTCTATATCTTGGGAGACTTTACGTATCGATTGCCCATGGCGGAAGCGGTACTCCTGCGTGGGCGCATCGAATGTCAGAACATAACGCTCATCCGCGGTAACCACGACGGCGACTGGGAAGATCCGGACGCGCCGCACATTTGGGATGAGGTGCGCGATTATCTGGAGGTCGCTCCCGGTTACGCTAAGGGTCATCGCCTGGTGATGAGCCATTACCCGATGCTCAGCTGGAATGGCAAGGCGCGCGGCGCCATCATGCTGCACGGGCATATCCACAGCAGGGGAGACCGCGCCAACGCGCGCAATCGCGATCGCGAGCGCCCGATCCTTCGCTATGACGTTGGTCTCGACGCTAACGATTACAAGCCCGTAAGCCGCGACCAGATCCTCGGCTTCTTTGGACTATAGCTGCAAGTGCAGGTAGAATGAACGCGCCGCGCGGATGGTCTGCGCGGCGCGTTTTAGTAGGAGCGATGATTCCATGAAGGCTATCCAGCGCATTAACCACAACGCTGCCATCTGCGAAGACGGCGCGGGGCGTCAGCTTATCGCGCTGGGTCGTGGCATCGGTTTTGGCGAGATGCCGCACGAGGTCGATCTGGACGTTGTTACACGCACCTTTTACGGCATCGATTCAAAGTACCTGGCGTTTATCGACGAGGTCGACCCCGAGGTGCTGGAGTTTTCTGCTCAGCTGGCCGATATCGCAACCGGACAGCTTTCGTACGAATTGAGTCCTAACCTTCCCATTACATTGGCAGACCATATTCAGTTTGCCATTAAGCGTGCCCGCGAGCATATGGTCGTGTCGTTGCCGCTCGAGCGCGATCTGGAGCAGCTGCATCCCATCGAATACCGCTTGGGCGAGCTGGCTGTTCGGGGCATTCAGAAAAGCTTCCGGGTGCGTATGCCCCGAAGCGAGGCAGCGGGCATTGCCATGTCGATTGTTAATGCATCGGTTAGGCCGAGCGAGCGACGCGTGCTTGCCGAGCAGCACGAGGAGCAACTGCTCGATATGACGGTCGCGATTATTCAAGAAGAGTTGGGCGTGACGGTCGATCGCTCGTCGTTTGCCTTTACTCGCTTTGCCACTCATGTGCGCTATCTGCTCGACCGCGTGGCAAAGAAAGAACCGATAGATACTGAGAACTCCGGTCTCTACGACGTGCTCGTGGAGCAGTATCCGGCGGCGTCGCGCTGCGCTCATCGTGTGGACGATCTGATTCAAGAGACCTTTGGCGAGCCATTGGCCCAAGAAGAGCTCGTCTATCTGATCATGCATGTGAATCGCGTGGCTCCTGCCAACCCGGATAAATAAGGTCTCCATCATTCCCTTACCGTCATGGTGACCGTTCGCGGGCTGTTTGCTACCGCTCGCCGGTAATCTGAGCCGCGACGAACGTAACCGCCGCATATACTCCCCCTGTGTTGGGTGTTACTCACGGCGCAGCTCCGAGAGGCACTACCGATTCTGTCGAGACCATTATTGGGTCTCTGTCGGTTGTGCGCGGGGCTTTTTTCATGTCGATCCACCCGGGAATCACATGCAATGAAATCTCTTGCCAACGGGCATCGCGCGCTGCGCAGGCGCGAGCGGAATCGTGTGTCTTGGTGCCATGAAGCCCCACGAGCCTTTAGTTGGAAGAGAAGGGATTCGACATGGCTGTCGATAACAAGAAGATTGCCGAGGACGTGCTCGCTGCCGTCGGCGGCGCCTCCAATGTGACGAACGCGACGCACTGCATGACCCGCCTGCGTCTGAACCTCAAGGATCAGTCCATTCCCAATGACGATGAAGTGAAGAAGATCAAGGGCGTGCTGGGCGCACAGTGGTCTGGCGGCCAGTATCAGGTCATCATTGGCCAGAACGTGCCGAAGGTCTATGACGCCGCTCTCAAGCTCGGCGTGAAGGGCGAGGGCGCAATCGCAGAGAACCTCGATGGCAACACCAAGGAGCCGCTGACGCTCAAGACTGCGGGCCAGAAGACCCTCAACTACCTGTCCAAGACAATGGTCATGACGATCCCCATCATCATGGGCGCCGCCATGTTCCGTACCATTGCCGTACTTTGCGGCGACGGCATGCTCGGTATCTGGTCTGCCGATTCCGACATCTACAACTTCTTCTACAACTGGATTTACAACGCCGGCTATTATTTCCTTCCTGTCTATCTGGGTTGGGCTGCCGCAAAGCAGCTCGACTGCAGCCAGCCGCTCGGCATGATGCTCGGCGGCGTGCTCATTGCCCCCGAGTTCATGACGTTGGTCAACGCCGCTGCGGATTCTGGTGCTACGACCACGATGGTTTACGGCGTGCTCCCGGCTCAGCTGAACAACTATTCCTGCACCGTTCTCCCCATGGTTCTGTCCATGCCGGTACTCATGGTCGTTGAGAAGTTCATGAAGAAGATCATTCCCGACATGCTCTCTACGGTGTTTGTGCCCGTGTGTACTCTGGCCGTCATGATTCCCGTTTCGCTGTGCGCGCTGGCTCCGATTGGCTCTATCTTGGGCAACGCGGTTGGTAACTTTATGTTCGGCCTCGGCAACACCGGCGGTATCGTCACGGTCATCTCCCTCGTTGCCATTGCCGCGCTTTGGGAGTTCCTGGTTATGACCGGTATGCACCAGGTCCTGCTTACCCTTGGCATTGTGCAGCTGCTCACCATGGGCTCTGACTCCTGCGTCATGGTCGCGGGCGCTATCGCTCAGTTCGCTACGTGGGGCATGGCCTTCGGCGCCTTCCTGCGCCTTAAGGAGACTGACGAAAAGGGTGCCATGCTTGGTTTCTCGCTCTCCGGCATTGTCGGCGGCGTGACGGAGCCCGCGCTGTATGGCTGCGGCTTTAAGTACACCCGCTGCTTGGGTGCCATGGTTGCCGGCGGCGCTATCGGCGGCCTGATCGCGGCTCTTACCAATGTGACGACGTATGTTTTGGGCGCGACGAATATTCTGGGTATAACCGGATATGTTGCCGGCGGAACTGCCAATCTCGTATGGGGGTGCATTGCATCGGGTGCCGCGTTTGTTTCCGCCGCCGCCATCGCTTATCTCTTTGGTTTCACCAAAGAGCAGCTCGATGAGGACGCTGCCGCCGCCAAGGCCTAAAGCGTCTGTTCGGTAAGATAATTGCCTGGGGCATTTGGTTGCACTTCAAGTGCCCCTTTCCATAGATGGGGGTCAATATGAAGCAATTGCTCATTCGTGCCGATGATATTGGTTATTCGTATGCCGTTGACTTGGGGATTGCCCGCAGTATCAATGAGGGCCTGGTGCGCTCGGCGGGCCTGATGCCCAATATGCCCGAAGCTGAGCGCGGCTGGTCGCTCGTGGCGGATGCCGGCATTGCGGTGGGCCAGCATACCAACGTATGCCTGGGCAAGCCGTGTGCCGACCCGGCGCTCATTCCGAGCATGCTCAACGAGAACGGTGAGTTCCATAGCAGCCGTACCTTCCGCGAGCACTTTAAGCGCGGCGAGGAGTTGATAGACTTCGACGAGGCCTGCATCGAGATTCGCGCGCAGCATGACCGCTTTGTCGAGATCGTGGGCCGCGAACCCGATTATTTTGAGGCCCATGCCGTCATGAGCAAAAACCTTAACCGCGCGATCTCGACGGTTGCCCAAGAGCTGGGCCTTAAGGAGCAAAAGGCGAGCTTCGACCCCACGGCGGTGGTGCATTGCGGAGATACCGACCTGCGGATGGTGATGCACTCGATGGAGCCGGGCTACGAACCCAAGGACTCGATTATGCAGGCGGTTCGAGAGATGGAGGACGGCGAGACGGTCGTCTTTGTGTGCCATCCGGGCTATCTCGATCGTTTTATCCTCGAGAGCAGCTCGCTTACGACCGATCGTGCCAAGGAAGTTGATGCACTCATCGACCCCGAGCTTTGCGCTTGGCTTGAGTCTCAACCCAATCTTCGCCTGATCGACTACCGCGACCTGTAAGGATCCAAGCCACCACAAAGGGGACAGTCACCTTTGTGGTGGTTCTGGCGCCGTTGCCATTATGGCGGCGGCGCCTTTTTTGTCCGTGCGGCGCGGTAGAGTGTAGGCGGTTGAAATTTGCGTCCATCGAGGAGCTGCCATGAACGAGATCAAGTGCCCGCATTGCGGCGAAGTTTTTAAGGTCGATGCGTCCGGTTATGCGGATATCGTCAAGCAGGTGCGCGATGCCGAGTTCTCGCGCGACCTGGACGAGCGTGTGAAGGCAGTCCAGCGCGAGGGCGAGCAGGCGTTGGAGCTTGAACGCTCACGCTCGACGGCTGCTTTGCAAAGGGCAGAGTCTCAGCGCGATGCTCAGCTTGTCGAGCAGAAGAACGCCGCAGCTCAACAGCTGGCGCAAGAGCTCGCCAAGCGCGATGCGGAGCTTGCCGAGCTGCACGCCAAGCTCGAGGGCGCTGCCGCAGAGCGCGAGAGCGCAAGCCAGCGCGCGGCGGTTGAGGCCCGTGCCGACGCTCAAAAGGAGAACGCCGAGCTCCAGCGCGAAATCGACAACTTGCGTGCGCAGCTGGGGCGCAAGGATGACGAAGCCAAGCTTGCCGAGTCGGCGGCGCGTAATGCTGCTCAAAACGATGTAGCTGCACGAGATGCCCAGATTGCCGAGTTGCAGGCCAAGCTTGCCGCGGCGGACAAGGCCCAGGAGATGGCGCTTGCCGCTGCCGCGGCCGAGTCTCAGCGTGAGCTCGATGTCGCTCGCAGCGAGGCCGAACGCACACTCACAGACTACCGCGCGAAGGTGCAGGAGAAGTTTTCCGCCGCAAAGGCTCAGTCTGAGCAGGAGGCCGAGGGCCTGCGCGCCCAGCTGCGCGAGCAGGAACTGATGGCAAAAATGAACCTATCGGAGGCGGTCGCCGCGGCGGAGCGAGAGCGCGATGAGGCCCGCGCAAAGCTCACGAGCGAGCTGGCGGTGCGCGATTCGCGCGAGGAACAGGCCAGAGCAGCACACGAGCTCGAGCTTGCGCAGGCCAAGCGCGCGAGCGATGACCTGATTCGTTACAAGGATGAAGAGATCGAGCGCCTTAAGGACATGAAGGTTCGCCTGTCTACCAAGATGGTGGGCGAGTCGCTCGAGCAGCATTGCGAGACCGAGTTTAACCGTCTGCGCATGACGGCGTTTCCCAATGCGTATTTCGAGAAGGATAACGATGCGTCCGAGGGCACCAAGGGAGACTTCATTTTCCGTGAGTGCGATGCGAGCGGCAACGAGATCATCTCGATTATGTTCGAGATGAAAAACGAGAACGATGAGACCGCGACCAAGCATAAAAACGAGGACTTCTTTAAGAAACTCGATCACGATCGTTGCCAGAAAGGCTGCGAGTATGCGGTGCTCTGCACCCTGCTGGAGCCTGAGAGTGAGCTCTATAACGCGGGCATCGTCGACGTGAGTTACCGCTATGAGAAGATGTACGTGATCCGCCCGCAGTTCTTCATTCCCATGATTACGCTGCTGCGCAACGCCGCCATGGGTTCGCTGCGCTATAAGCAGGAGCTAGCGGAGTACAAACAGCAGAATATCGATGTCACGAACTTCGAAGCCAAGATGGAAAAGTTCAAGAATGATTTCGGTCGTAACTACGAGATCGCGAGCCGCAAGTTCCAGACGGCGATCGATGAGATTGACAAGACGATTAGCCATCTGCAAAAAACCAAGGAGGCGTTGCTGTCCTCCGAGAACAATC
Organism: uncultured Collinsella sp.; assembly: GCA_959601045.1. Lineage (GTDB taxonomy): Bacteria > Actinomycetota > Coriobacteriia > Coriobacteriales > Coriobacteriaceae > Collinsella. Next base: position 66,305 of record CAUGNZ010000005.1, on the reverse strand, counting down.
TGCGCCTGGCCAACAAGAAAGCCGACGATCTTACCATTCGCAAGCTCACATGGGGCAACAAAACCATGAAGGCCGCGTTTGACGAGGCGCGCGAGGCCGCGCCAGAGACAAACGATGATCCGGCCGAGGCAGATTCGTATGAGGTCGAGGATGCCGAGTAGGGCATAGCAGATCGTGTAAAAGCGGGGCCGCCGGCGATGTTGCCAGCGGCCCCGCTTCGTTTCGCTTCAATATGTTCGGCTAGTCCTCGAGCAAGTCCTCGATAAAGCCGACGCGGTAGTTTTTGAAGACGACCTCGCCGCCGTCTTGCGTGGCGTCCAGATCGACATCGCCCATGATGCCAAAGTCGTGGTCGCCGTCCTCGTCGGCAAAGACCTGGTGCACATGCCATAGGTGGTCGGCCTTCTCGTCGCTCTCGTCGATCGAGAACATAGCAGAGGAGCGCGCGTCGCCGTTGGTAAGAATCTCCTCGTGCTGCTCATGATAGGCATCGAGCGCTTTTTGCCAACGGATTTCGCTCATGCCCCAGTCGTCGTCGAGGTCACCTAGGTCGCGCACGTGCCCGCGGGCGGCAAGGGTCACGCGGCGGAAGAGTGCGTTGCGCACCAGCAGCGTGCAGCCACGGCGGTCCGCCACGACCTCGTCGATGCCCTGCGGCGGCGCGGCGTCGAGTGCGGCCGGGTTGCCGGCGTTCTCCCACTCGTCCACTAGGCTCGAGTCCACCGAGCGCACCACAAAGCCCAGCCACGAGATAATGTCGCGCAGACGCTCGTCGCGCTTCTCGATGGGCACGGTGCGATCGAGCGAACGGTAAGCCTCTGCCAGGTAGCGCAGCAAAATGCCTTCGGAGCGGGCAATGCCCAGCTTTTGAATGTAGCCCTTAAAATCGCTTGCGCTTTCCAGCATATCGCGCAGGACGCTCTTGGGAGAGAGCTGGTAGTCGTTTGCCCAGGGTACTTCCTGGCAGTACTTGTCAAAGGCGGCGTCGAGCAAATCCTCGAGCGGCTTTTCGTACGTGACGTCTTGAATGCGCTCCAAGCGCTCCTCATACTCGATGTCGTCGGCCTTCATCTCGGCCATAGCGCGATCGCGTGCGGCGCGCTCCTGTGCGCGCAGCACCTGCTTGGGATCCTCGAGCGTTGCCTCGACCATTGAGATTAGATCCATGGTATAGGTCTCGCTCTCGGGATCGAGCAACTCCAGCGCGGCAAGCAAAAACGGCGAGAGCGGCTGGTCGAGTGCGAAGTCCTCGGGCAGATCGACCGTCAGCGCATAGTCGATGTCCGGTGCGGCGTCGGCCGGGGCATCCGGCGCGGGCGGCACTTCGGTGCGCACGACGACGCCGGAATCGATAAGCGTGGCGAAGATTTCGTCGGCGCGAACCTCAAGCTTGGCCTTTTCCTCGGGGGTCTGCAGGCTTGTCTCGATAAGGTCGTGCACGCGGGCGCGGGCGTTACCGCCCTGCTCGACCACGCTAATTACCATAGAGTGCGTGATGCGCAGGCGCGGCTTGAGCGTCTCGGGCTGCGTCTCGATCAGGCGTTCAAAGGTTTGCTTGTTCCAGGAGACAAAGCCCTCGGGGGCCTTTTTCTTTTTAATCTTACGGAGCTTTTTGGGGTCGTCGCCCGCCTTGGCCATAAGCTTGGCATTCTCGATCTCGTGCTCGGGTGCTTCGGCAATCACCATGCCCTCGGTATCGAAGCCCGAGCGGCCGGCGCGGCCGGCAATCTGGTGGAACTCGCGGGCGCGTAGGCGACGCATCTTGTAGCCGTCGAACTTTGTGAGCGCGGTGAGCACCACGGTGTGGATGGGCACGTTGATGCCGACGCCGAGCGTATCGGTGCCGCAGATGACAGGCAGCAGGCCCTGCTGCGCTAAGCGCTCGACCAGCAGACGATAGCGCGGCAGCATGCCGGCATGGTGCACGCCGACGCCGCATCCGAGCAGGCGCTTGAGAATCTTGCCAAAGGCTGTGGAGAAGCTGGTGCCTTTGGCGGCTTCTTTAATAGCCTCGCGCTGCTCCTTGCTGGCGATGCCAAAATTGGCGAGCGACTGTGCCGTCGCAAGGGCGGCATCCTGGCTAAAGTGCACGATGTAGAGCGGGGCCTCGCCGCGGCGCATCGCGAGCTCGACGGTGCCCTCGAGGGAGGTCGTCACATAGTCGTAGCTCAGCGGCACAGGGCGTGGGGCATCGACGACCAAGTCGCAGGTAGCGCCGGTGTGTTCCTCGAGTGAGGCGGCAATCGCGGTGACATCGCCGAGCGTGGCGCTCATGAGCATGAATTGCGTGTGAGGCAGGGTGAGCAGCGGCACCTGCCAGGCCCAACCGCGATCAGGGTCGGCAAAGTAGTGGAACTCGTCCATGGCGACGCAGCCAACATCGGCATCTTCGCCCTCGCGCAGTGCGTCGTTGGCAAGGATCTCTGCCGTGCAGCAGATGACGGGCGCCTTGGTGTTGATATGCGTGTCGCCGGTGATCATACCGACGTTATCGCGGCCGAGCACCTGCACCAAGTCGAAAAACTTCTCGCTGACCAGAGCCTTGATAGGAGCCGTGTAGTAGCAGCGCTTGCCCTGCGCCATGCCCATAAAGAGCATACCTAGCGCGACAAGCGACTTGCCCGAGCCGGTCGGCGTGCCCAGAATGACGTGATCGCCGGCGGCTAGATCCATGAGGGCCTCTTCTTGGTGGTCCCACAGCTCAATACCGCGATTGCTCGTCCATTCAAAGAAGCGCTCGAAGGCCTGGTCGGGCGTGAGCCACGGTTCGGGCTCGCTGCCGTCCTCGGGCTCCCACCAGGTGGGGGAGAGCGCACCGAGTGAGCCGAATTCGGCTTCGGTTCCCGTGCCGCCCGAGAATGAGCTGGCGGCGCCGGCGCCAGAGACGGTGCTGGCGGCGGTATCTATCGTGGTCTGTGCCATGTGGGGGTACTTTCTCTCGCCGTTTGTCCGCCATCCATTATGGCGTAGCGGCGGTGCGGGGCGCCAGCGCGAAAGAAAATGCAGGAAATGGGCGTTCTGCCCAGCCGTTTGGTGCAGTTGCCAGCTAAGTGAGTAGACTTTTTGCAATATCGCGAGCACATGGCTTTTGCGCAAGGGCTCTACCTGCGGTTTTAGTTTTCGCTATGCGGGTTGTGCTTGGCTATTGCTAAAAAGTCTACTCACTTAGGTCTGAGGATCGTTCGCTGGCGCTTATTTGCGCTTGTCTGCCGATGCCGCGACCATCAGAAGCCCCTAGGACTCCTGCGGTAAGCGCTTCTTGCCCTTGCGGGCGCGGTTTCTAAAGTTCTCGACGGCTTCTTCCATGCCCAGAGGCACATAGGTGAGCTCATCGAGGTTATCGGGCAGGTAGCAGGCAAGACTTTGCTCCTGCATGCGACCCGCTGTGAGCTGTTCGTCGGTGGGCTGCGCGCCGGGTGTGGCGCAAATGCCATAGACGACGGCACCCATTTCGCGCGTGCGGCACTCGTACTCGGTCTCGGGATGCTCGGGATGGTCGCGGCGAACGTCGTCACTTACCCAAAGTGTATCGTAGCCGGCCGCGGCAAACTGCCCCAAGGCGTAGTCGCGCAATGGCTTACTGTCGGTTCGCAGTGTGACGGTGGCACCGGCTGAAAAGAGCGGACGGTACAGCATTAGGTGGTCGACATGGACGAGCCGTTTTTTGGCGTACTTGGCCTTGGGCTGCGGCGTGGGAAAGTTGATGGTGATGGCATCGAGCTCGCCTGCGGCAAACAGCTGCGGCAGCGATGCGGCGCCTCGGGGCAGGACAAGTGCGTTGGACAGCTCCTGCTCGCAGATTTTCTGTGCGGCATAGGCGATGCAGATGGGCTCCTGGTCCATGCCGATAAAGAACGTGTTTGGCTCGCGGGCCGCGCGCTCTACAAGGTACGTTCCCTTGCCACAACCAAGATCCAGATGAAGGTGTTCGAAAGGCTTGCTGCCTGCGGGCGCACAGGCCTCGCGCCAATCTCCGGCATAGGCCTCGGGGTTCGTCTCAATCGCATCGGCGTAGCGCTCCAGGCGCTCCTCGAGTACAAAGTTCTTAGGCGTGCGAACGTGGACGGCTCCCATGAGGCTCCTTGGTCATAAGTATGGAACGCATGGCTGCACGTTCCGGTGATGGGTTAGAAGGGGGCGATTTGCCCAAAAGATGCGGTGCGGCTCAGCGACGAGTCGCTGACGCCTACAGACGCTTGAGAATCACATAGCGGTTGAGCTCGCCGCTGCGACCGTCGGCATGGAAGCGCTCAAGCTCGCGCACGGGGACCTCGCCGCTCTTGTAGAACGTACGGACGCCGCGCACCAGGTCGGTGATCTGCTGATCGTCAAAGTGATGGCAATAGCGGTAGGCGTGGCGGTCGTTTTGCCAGCCAATGAGATGGTCGCCGGCTTCAAACTGCGCGGAATCGTAACCCTCAAACGGCGGGGTGAGCTCGGCGCGGGCCTCGGCACGAACGGCCTTGCGCGCCATGCGCTCGTCGTTCATAAACTCCCAAAAGCTGATGGCGATGATGCCGCCTGGGCGCGTCTGGCGCACCAGGGCGTCGAGCACGCGTACGCGGTACTCGCACGACGGCACGTGGTGCATAAATCCAAAGCAGACCGAGATGTCGGCGAGCGGGGCGTCGAAAAGCACGTCGGGTGTCTTGGCGGGGTTGAGCTTCATGAGGGCGTCGAGCACATCGAGTTCCTGGAAGTGCAGGTTGGGAATGCGCAGGGCGTGGCCACGTGCATCGATGGCCAGGTCCTGACACGAGTCGACACCATAGAACTCAAACGGGCAGCTGACATCTGCCGAGGGGTTTGTGCCGTCGACGCCCTTGGCGGCAAGTGCGCCGCCGGCGGCAAAGTTCTCAAAGCGCATATTTCCGCAGGCAAGATCAAAGACACGGACGGGATGCTCGATCGTGGCGACGTCGAGCTGCCCGAGCGCGATATCCATGGTACGCACCCAGCCGGGCCACGGGGCCTGGCGCGTATCGGAGAAGGAGGCGGAGTGCTCGCGATAGAACGTGTTGTTGAGCTGGATGAGCGATGAGGCGAAATCGCGGTTCACGGCGCGGAACTCCCTCCGTTGGCGGTGCGGAATAAACAGTACGACCATACTACCGTTTACGCCGCAACGGGGACAACCGAGCTGTGGGTCATTGCTTTGTTTGGACACATTTCCGCAGCTCATATGTGCCCGCAACCGCCGGTTGTCAAAAATCTCACTAGAATAGGTGGCATGCTTTTGGCGGTGGCGGATAGATTTTTAACTGTGCAAGGCGCCTTAAAAACAAAAACGGTCCGGCGGCACGGCTGGCATCGCATAGGAGGAACCATGAATGTAGAAACTGCTCAGCGGCTCGCCGACCTTCGCCGCAGCAAGGGCTTTAGCCAAGAAGGATTGGCGCGAAAGCTGGGACTGTCACGCCAAGCGGTCAGTAAATGGGAGCGCGCGGAGAGCTCGCCCGATACCGAGAACCTGATTTCGCTCGCCAAGCTCTATGGTGTGAGTCTGGATGAGCTGCTCAATCCGAGCGATGAGATCGAGGACGATATCGAGTTTGAGAACGAGGACCGCGCCCGTCAGCGCGAGGCCGAGGCGGCGGAGCGTGCCCGTACCCACGAGGCGGCGGCACGCGCTACCGAGGCGGCAACGCAGGCGAGTGATGCTGCGGCCAAGGCGGCGCAAGCGGCAAGCTGGAGTGCACAGGCCGCCAATGCCGCTACGGCGCAGGCGACGAGTGGCGGTGCGGTTGGCTCGACTCCGGTGAAGGGTCCGTTCCAGTCGTTCCCGTATTGGGCTGTGTGTTGGCTGCTGTTCTTTTTGCTGATGTTCCCGTTTGGTGCCGGCCCCTTTGCCGCGCTGATCTTCTTTACGATTCCCATCTATCACTGGGTGGCGCGTGCACTCGATGGTGATTGGGCACGCGGGGATATTCAGGTTGGTTCGGCACCGGTGACGGCTAGGACTCAGGTGCAGGATGCTTCCGCTGCGGTTGATGCTGGCGTGGCTACCGCGACTACCGCTGACCCGATCGCCAAAGAGGGTGATGAATGATGAAGCTTTCGCATGAATCCAAGGTACGCTTGGGCGTTGGCATCGGAGCGTTCGTGCTCATCATCGGACTTGTCTTTGGTATTTCGCGGACTTTGATTCATTTTGATGGCCCGTGGGATCTCGACGATGTTGTACCCGGCTTGTCTGGTATGGACGATATGTTTGACGACGATGATCTCTTGGATAGTGGCAACTATTCCGCTCGGCCTCAGCAGCTTTCGAGCACGACTTTTGATGCCGATGAGTTCCGCTACCTCGATTTCGATATCAATGCGGCTTCGGTGGACGTCAAGGTTGTTGATGGCAACAAGGTTCGCGTTATCGAGCGGGGGCGCGTTGCCGAGGGTATGGATGCCTCCAAGGCCGCGACGCAAAACATCGCATCCGTCGAGGACTCGACGCTCAAGGTTTCCCAGTTTGGAAGTGACGACGGTAAGGCAATCGATCGCTCAGTTACGGTCGAGCTGCCGCGCCGTGTTGCCGAACATCTGAAGGGGGTCAACGCGCACGTGGGCTCGGGCGATCTGCAGATTGCCGGTGTCATCTGTGATGGTTTCGACCTTTTCCTGGGTGCGGGAGATGTAGAGTTTACGGGCAGCGTGACTGATGCGCTCAGCGCTGAGGTCGGTTCGGGCGATGTGACGTTCGAGCTTTACCAGGCCCCCGCGAAGTCGATGGACGTGAGTGTGGGCTCGGGCGATGTGGAGATGACGGTTCCGAACTCGACGGGCTTTAAGGCGAGCCTCACCTTGGGCAGCGGCGACTTCGAGAGCGATTTCCTTCCGCTTGGCTACGACGGCGAGACCATTTTGAATCTTGAATTCGATAACGGCGATAAGTCTGCCACGTATCGTTTTGAGGTCGGTTCGGGCGACATGTCGTTTGATCCGGAGTGATGGCTGCGGGCTGGTCCGCAAGCATAGATGCTTAGACGCGCTGTTTGATGGAGGCGCCGGAGCCGTGACGGGCTCCGGCGCCTTTGCCTTTACAATGGGGGCATGGAACAGATTATCTTGAACATACTTAAAGCCCTGCGTCGCGGCGAGACCGTAGACGACAAGGCACTCGTCAAACTGATACATGCCGAGGCGCGCCGTGAGGGTGCCGACAAGCGCGATCTGGCCAAGCGCCGCCTGCTGCCGTTCTACCAGCGGGTGAAGCGCGAGGAGCCGGCTCGTTGGGCTGGGTGGAATGTCGATGCCGAGCTGGAACGTCGACTGCTGCAGGCGCTGCGCATGAAGCCGCGCCGAACGGCCTCAGGCGTGGCGACCATTACCGTCATCACCAAGCCGTGGCCGTGCTCAGGCGATTGCCTGTTTTGTCCCAATGATCTGCGCATGCCCAAGAGCTATCTGCACGCCGAGCCGGCATGCGCCCGTGCGGAGCAAAATTGCTTCGATCCGTATCTGCAGGTGAGCGCTCGTCTGACCGCGCTTTCGCAGATGGGGCATGCGACCGACAAGATAGAGCTCATCGTGCTCGGTGGTACCTGGAGCGACTATCCGCAAGGGTATCAGACGTGGTTTATGTCGGAACTTTTCCGTGCGCTCAATGACGATGCCGTCGCCGGCGTGGCGGCTAATCCCATGTTGGCGCGCCCGGGTATCAGCCGTGCCGAGGCGGGGCGCTTGCTCGATGACGCTCCCGCCGATGCCCTGCCGCCGGTGGTGGCGGAGCGTCGCGAGCGCTACCGGGCTGCCGGCATTGCGACAGACGAGGCCGAGCTCGCGAGCGGTGTTGCAGGAGAGCAGGAGCGCGTGGATGTTGCTGTGGGCGGCTACAACCGCGCGGTGCGTTGTCTGTACGGCCCCGGTACGCCGTGGGGCGAGGTCGCCGAGTGGCAGACGGCCACGATGGAGGAGCTTGAGCGCCAGCAGCGCATCAACGAGACGGCGAAGCATCGCGTGGTGGGGCTCGTTATCGAGACCCGGCCCGATGCCGTGACGCCACAGGCCCTCACGCTCATTCGTCGCCTGGGCTGTACTAAGATCCAGATGGGCATCCAGAGTCTCGACCAGCATCTGCTCGATATCAACGAGCGTCGCATTTCGGTGGCTCAGATTGAGCGAGCGTTTTCGCTTGCGCGCCTGTTTGGCTTTAAGATCCACGCGCACTTTATGCTCAATTTGCTGGGTGCCACGCCCGAGGGGGATAAGCGCGACTACGAGCGCTTTATGACCGAAGGGGCCTTTATGCCCGACGAGGTCAAGGTTTACCCGTGCGCGCTCATCGAGGGTTCGCGCCTGGTGGGCTGTTATGAGCGTGGCGAGTGGCGCCCCTATACCGAGGACGAGTTGCTCGATGTGCTTGCCGACGACATCGTGGTGACGCCGGCGTTCTGCCGCATCAGCCGCATGATTCGCGACTTTAGCTCTGACGACATCATGGTGGGCAACAAGAAGCCCAACCTGCGTCAACTCGTCGAAAACCGTTTGGCGGCTCGTGGGGAAGGCGCGACGGTGCGCGAGATCCGCTATCGCGAGATCAGCACGGCGGGTGCCGACCTGGATGAACTGTCTCTTGATGAGGTCGCTTACGAGACGCCGGTGACGCACGAGCGCTTTTTGCAGTGGGTGACGCCGCAGGGCAAGATCGCGGGTTTTTTGCGCCTGTCTCTGCCCGATCGCGCCTTTGTCACCGCACATGCGGACGAGTTGCCGACGACACCGGACGAGGCGATGATCCGTGAGGTGCACGTGTATGGCATGGCGGCGCGCGTGGGCGATCAGGGCCAGGCGGCTCAGCATCACGGTCTGGGGCGTCTGCTCGTGGAGCGTGCGTGCCAGATTGCTCGGGACGCGGGCTATGCGCGCATCAACGTGATCAGCGCGATTGGCACGCGCGAGTACTATCGCCATCTTGGATTTTATGACCATGACCTCTATCTGCAAAAGGAGCTCTAGATGAACAAGCCAAGTGTTTCTGCCAACGTCGTTGCCGGCGTTGCTCTGGGAGCCGCGGCGCTTGGTGCGGCCGCTGTCGCTGTTCGTGCTGCCTGCCTGCAGGTTGCGCGAACCCGCAATGGGTTGGCGCGTGTGAAACGCGTACACGATGAGGGCGGCGATGAGATTCGCGTGTTGGTGCAAGGCGGCGTCTACCAAAGCGCAAGCTACGTTGGTGAGCGTTGGGTGGAGCCCGTCTTTGCGTACTATCGTGCGTTTGACGACGTGTTTGAGGCCGAGGATGCAATGCGCGACGCTTATGGTCGCGGTATCGACCGCATGCTTATGCTAGGTGGCGGCGGGTTTGCCTATCCCAAGTTCGCGCTGATGTCGCACGAGAGTTTGCGCATGGACGTCATTGAGTACGATGCCGAGATTACGCGTCTGGCGCGTCGTTGGTTCTATCTGGACGAGCTGGAGCGCATGGTGGGTGACCGCCTGCGGGTGATCACCGCTGAGGCTCGCTCGTATTTGGGCGTGACGAGCGTGGGGCATCGTCGCTACGATGCCGTCGTGAGCGATTGCTTTGGCGGTGCCGAGCCCGTGCGCGAGTTGGCGACGGTTGAGGCGCTGCGTTTGGTGCGGGGCAGCCTAAACTCCGGCGGTATCTATGTTGCCAATATCGTGAGCGCGAACGAGGGGAGCGATGTGACGTTCCTGCGCGACTGCGCTGCCACGGCACTCGAGGTATTCGCCCACGCCTGGGTGGTCCCATGTGGCGATGCGGAGTTCGGCGGCGAGGAGAACTACCTGCTCATCGCCAGCGACGGCGGCTACGCCTTTGCCGAAGCCGTGCCCTTCGACGCCGACTTCCTTGGCACTGCCCTCCACGACTAGCCTATTCGGGGCGGGCCTCGTCCCAAATTAGCTTGTCCAGCTGCGGACACGCTGTTTCATGCCCTCGATGTCGAGTACGCCTTCGGCAAAGCCCTTGCGCACGAGCTCTTCGGGAACGAACTCATCGTAACGATCAAAGTAAGGCACCTCGCCGGGATAGACGAGCTCGATGGGATCGAAGTCCTTCTCGGCCTCGGCGGCGAGCACCTCAAAGAACGTCTCCTCGTCGGCCTTCATCTTAAACTGCATAAAGTACGGACGTGATGGGTCGAGTCCGCGAAGGCCCAGCTCAGCGGCGCATTTAATCTTGAGCATGCGCTCGAGCGCCAAAAAGGCGTAGCTGCCCAGCCAGGGGAAGAGCACCCAGGTATCGCCGCCCAGGTTGATGAGCGGTTTAGTTCCCGCACCCGAAAGCTTGGCCGTATGACGAGCCTGCGCTAAGCGGGCTCGTGCGTTACCCATGAGGTACGGATATGTCGCGTGCTCGTTGAGCGCCTTGCGCATGCGCTCGAGTACGTGTGTATTGATGTCGCCGGGGCAGTCGCCAAAGTAGGCCGGCACCCGGCCCTTGACCTGCGTGGCAAAGACAGTGTGGCGCCTCCAGTCCACTTCCTCGACAATCCAGCAATGGCCTGCGATGGCGATGCGCTCACCGGGCGGTGGGGGATTGACGATCGTGCCCAACTCGGCCGACTCGCTGCGAACAGTGAACTCCTCGTTTTCCTGGAACACGGCGTAGAACTTAAAGTTGTTGATGATGCGCTCGCCCGCGAGACCCACGATGAGCCCGCCGCCTTCGGTGACCTGGATATGGTCGATCTTAATGAGGTGACGCAGCAGCACGCGATAGTCATCGGCCGAGATGCGATGGAAATAGCTCAGTGTGAGCACGCGCTGGGCAAGTTCGGCTGGCGTGAGCTCGCCGGTGCTGGCAAGCGTCGACATAGTCTGGTGGTAGAGCAGGCTGTAGGGGAGTCGATCGAGCTCGGGCGGCTCGACCCACTTTTCCTCGCGATAGAGTTGTACGAGCGCGATGCCCTGCAGGAGCTTCCACGGAATGGTCTCGGGCATCATCGTGCGCGGCTCAGGCTCTTCCTCGCGCATGACAAACCACATCTCGGGCGGAAGGTCGCGACGGCCTGTGCGCCCCATGCGCTGCAAAAAGGAGCTGACGGTAAACGGCGCGTCAATCTGGAAGGCGCGCTCCAGACGGCCGATATCGATACCGAGCTCCAGCGTAGAGGTGGTGACGGTTGTCTGCGCCTGCTCCTCGTCGCGCATGAGCTCCTCGGCCGTCTCGCGCAGCGATGCCGAAAGGTTGCCGTGGTGGATGAGAAAGCGGTCGGGCTCGTGTCGACTTTCGCAGTAGCTGCGCAGCATGGAGCACACGGCCTCTGCCTCCTCGCGCGAGTTGGCAAAGACCAGGCACTTGCGGCCGCGCGTATGCTCAAAGATATAGCCCATACCGGGGTCGGCGTTGTCGGGTGCCGTGTCGGTGGGGTTGAGAAGCGCCTGCTCGGTCGCCCACGGGATATCGACTTCGCCCTCGGGGGCCGAGGAAGCGCGGCGATCCCTGGAGGTAGCCTTGCCCCGTGCTTGCTCGCGACGCTGACGGCGCTCCTCCTGCGTGAGCTGCCCGCTGTGGCGTCTGTCTTGGGTTCCGGCGGGCAGTGTCGTGGGCGCCGCTTCGATGCGCTCGCACGTAAGCACCTCGGCCTCTTGGGGACCTGCGCTCTCGAATCCTCGCTGCTGCGCTTGGGGGCCCGAGTTGTAGAAGTGCTCCATGGAGATGCGCCACACGCGACGCGGTTCCTCAAAACGGGGAATAACGCAGTCGCGTCCCGTTCCTTGCGAGAGAAAGGCGCCCGTGCGCTCGGGGTCGCCGATGGTAGCTGAAAGGCCAATGCGGCGGGGTTGCACGCCTGCCATGCGCGAGAGGCGCTCGATAAGGCAGAGCGTCTGCCCACCGCGGTCGCCACGCATGAGCGAGTGGACCTCGTCGACGACCACATAGCGCAGGTCGCAAAACATGCGCGGAATCGCCATGTGCTTATGGATCAGGAGCGCCTCGAGCGATTCAGGCGTAATCTGCAAGATGCCGCTCGGCTTTTTAATGAGCTTTGCCTTGTGCGACTGCGAGACATCGCCATGCCAGTGCCAGACGGGGATATCTGCCTCTTCGCACAGGTCGTTAAGGCGGACGAACTGGTCATTGATGAGTGCCTTGAGGGGGCCAATGTAGAGGGCCCCCACGCTTGCGGGCGGGTTTTCCCAGAACTCGGTCAGGATGGGAAAGAAGGCCGCCTCTGTTTTGCCGGAAGCCGTGGATGCCGTCAGGAGCACATTGTCTTGCGTGTTAAAGATGGCGTCTGCCGCCGCAACCTGGATAGAGCGCAAGCTCTCCCAATCGTGGGAGTAGATGAAGTCTTGGATAAACGGGGCATATCGGTCAAAGGCGTTCACGGGGCCTCCTCTCAAATAAGAACCTCTCAACGCGGCGGACAACGGTTTACTGCATTGCTGCCTCAACGTTTGCCCAGATAAAACCTGCCAAAATAAACCTGTCCCTTTTTGGCAGGTTAGATGGTGAACTCGGCGAAGTTGCGCGTGTCGGATGATGCGGGCGATTCGCTAGCTGGCGCGAGAGTATCGCCGCCGACGCTTTGCAGCAGCTCGGCCACATTTGCATCGGGGTTCTGACACAGGATATCGAGCAGCTCGATAAAGTCACGGATGACCTCACGCGGCGTCAAATGCGTATCGGCTCCCACGCGGCCGAACTCAATCTTGAGGAAGTCCACCAAGTCGTTCTCGGTAAGCGTGGGCGTCCAGCCAAAGTAGCCGGCATGGATCTGCATGAGCTTTTCGATGAGCACCAGCAGCTCCTCGTAGGTGAGCGGCTGCAGGCGGATGATGGGCGCGAGCATGTCTTTGAGATCATCTCGCGCAAAACGGCCCTGAGCGAGACGGCTCCGAAGGGCCTCGTAGGAAAAGACGCCGCGGCGGCGGTCCTCGATAGAGGTCGGCGTGCCACCCATGATCACGCCCAGGTACTGCGCTTTGCCCTGGAGCGTGTCGTTGTACATGGTCAGGATCTTCTCGTAGTTATATTGGCGCGTGATCGCGTTGGGAATCTTGTACAGATTCACGAGCTCGTCGATGAGCACCAGCATGCCCTTGTAGCCGCTGCAGACCAAAAAACGTGCGATGAGCTTGACGTAGTCGTACCAGTCGTCATCGCTGATGATGGTCGAGGAGCCCAACTCGGCGCGTGCCTCACTCTTGGTGCGGTATTCGCCGCGAATCCATTTGGTCACGCGACTCATAGCTTCTTCGTCACCCTCCGAGACGGCCGTGCGATAACGGCGGAGCATGCGGGCAAAGTCAAAGCCGTGGACCATCTCCTCGAGCGGGGCCAGTTGGGCATTGACGGCAGACTCGTCGGCCTCGGCACACGAGGCGACCCAGCGGTCCAGGATAAGGTTGAGCGCGCCGCCCTCGGGGCGCGTCTTGGTCGAAATATTGCGGATGAGCTCGCGGTAGGTGGCAAGGCCCTGGCCCTGGCCGCCCTGTAGGCGGCGCTCAGGGGAAAGGTCGGCATCGGCGACCACGAAGCCCTCGCCCATGGCATGCGTTCGGATGGTCTGGAGCAAAAAGCTCTTGCCGGCGCCATAGCGACCGACCAGGAAACGGAAGCTTGCGCCGCCGTCGGCGATGAGACTTAGGTCGGTGAGCAGGGCGCGGATCTCGACCTCGCGTCCTACGGTGATGTAGGGAAGGCCAATGCGCGGGACAACGCCGCCCTTGAGCGAGTTGAGAATGACGGCGGCGACGCGCTTGGGCACACGGGGTGCTGCGGATGCGGTATCACTCATGGTCTAAGTATCCTCTCACGTCTGCTTCGTAGTCCTCGATAATTTGCGGTCCTGCTGAGCCAAATTCAATAACGGTGTCGCCCACCAGGTCAAAGAGCGCTTCGTTGATGCTATCGACGAGCATGTCCTCACTCTTGCCCGACTGTTCCACCGCCGATGCCGTCTGTGCTGCGTTTTGCTCGAGTAGTGCTCGAAGATAGGCGTCTGCGGCGGGGCCGAGTACGGACGCGGTGTCGGCGGGCGCGGGCGTTGGCGCGAGGAGCGGGGCTACGACGCCAAACTGTTCGGTGGAAATGGTTGGCTCGTCGGCTTCGTTGCGCTCCGTGGGCACCGTGACCGCCTCGGCAATCACGTCGGACGCGGGCTTGGCTTCCAGCTGCTCGGAGCCCGCCACGTCAACCTGTGCGGGCGCATCGTCCTCGCGCTCCTCGTCGATCAAAAGCGCCTCGCGCGTTTGCGCGGCGGCGCTCCGAATGTGCCCCAGCTGACTCAGATCGATATCGATCTTGACGGGCTGATGTGCGGCATCCCATGAAAGCCATGCCGTGATCTCGTCATCGATAATCTTAGCCAGATATTTGGGGACCTTCTCTTCCTTAAGGGGATGGCTGGGATCCAGTGCCAAGCGCAGGCGCTGATCACAAGCGCGCATCATCTCACCGAGCTTGCGACTTTTTTGTCTGCTGCCGTGGATGCGCATGCATTCCCAAAAGCCATTTTGGCAGCGGTAGATGTGAATGGGGTCCAGACGATATTCGCAGTCCTCGTGGCGTTCGGGCGCAAAGAACACGGCCGAGGCAAACATGGTGTAGGGCATGGCCGTCTCCTCCCCAAACAAGCTCGCTACGATGCCGGTCTTTCGGTGCGTGTCATAGTAGCGCGCCATACGGACATACACGGCGCATGCCACGTGGCGCAGGTCGCGATGGTTATTGCGATCGAGCCGCGAGTTACTTAGGTTATACGTGGAGAGGGCATTGATAGCGGCCATGAGTCGCTCCTCGCCCGCCTCGTCGGGCGGAAGGGGGAGCGTGGGCTCGGAGGTTTTGCGACGCTTAGGGGTCTGGCAGGACGGTGCCGGTGCTGGTACAAGGTCTCGCGCTGCGCGGCGCAGCTCGATGAGGGCGTTGTCGAATGCGACGGTTTTAGAGTCGCGAAGCAGCTTGGGGTCGAGCTCATGGAACACGGCGTAGTCCTGCAGCCACACGCGCGCAAACCGGTCGATGCCGGGCTCGAAGGCGCGATAGACATCCCAAAAAGCCTTGATCTTGTTAAAACCATCGAGCGGGTCATCTACGCCAATGCCGCAGATCAATTCGTAAAGATACAGAAAGGCAAACGAGGTCGATGTCTCCTCGATATTCCCGCGGCGCACTTGGGCACGCCAGGTAAAGTAGCCGCGCAGCTGCCGATCGCTCATGGCGTTGTAGGTGGGAAAGTACGACTTAAAGGTGCCGTTGTAGGGACAGTCGTCCTCAAAGTCGGCCATCAGCAGGCCTTGGCGGTAGAAAAGCTCGGCTTCCGAAAGCCAACGGCCCGCGCCGCCCTTTGGGTCTTCTTGCCAACGCGATATCTCACGCATCTTGCGGTATTGGTCAGGGAGGAAGTTCTGCATCTGTCGGCCGGTCTTGAGAATCGGCTCGTCTGCGTAGATTTCGTTTGAGAAGCGGGCGGACTGATGGGTCCGGGCCTCGGCCATAATGCGCTCGATGAGCATCTTGACGTCCTGGTCGGCCACCGCTTCTCCTCTCCTAACGCAGCTACGGTGATCTCATATCATAGCACAGCATCAAACAGATGTTCGAGATATCGTTCGCAGGTAGATTTTTGGGACATGCCTAGAAATCTACTTTTAGGTAAGCAGTCTTTGGAGCGCTGGCGAAGGGTAGATTTGGGAGACGTTAGGCTGGAGCAACTTTGGAACATGCAGCTCGTGTTCGTGACCTTCGAGGTGCCCCAGCCCGTCAGATCAAGCGAGGTGAGATCGAAGCAACCATTGAACATCCTCTGCATGTTGGTGACGCTCGAGGTGTCCCAGCCTTCGATGTTGGCTGAGGAGGGGCAGTTACAGCCCTGGAACGTGCTGGCCATGTTCGTTGTCCTCGAGGTGTCCAGCTTGGCGAAATCGACCGTGGTGAGACCCCAGCAGCCGTTGAGCCAGGACTCCGTTGTCTTTGGGCGGATTCCCTCATCGACTGCTGTGACGCTCTTGAGGCTGTGGGCGCCGGCAAAGAGCTTCTTCATGTCCTCGATGCCCGTGGTGACCCTGGTGACCGTGCGGCCGTCGAAGGTATCGCCAACGGAGGGCGCCTTGAATCTCTTGTAGAGGCCCGCAGTGTTATCCGAATACCACACGGCGAAGGCCTGCTTCTGCCCGAAGGAGAAGTCGACCGTGGCGAGCGCGAACGCGCCTCTGGTCGCAGCCTTGAGCGCGTTTGCGTTGTTCTTGGCGTCGAGCTTGCCAACGGACCAGTCCACTGAGACTGTCTTTTCCGGGGCGAGGGTTCATCGGTCTTGGACAGGGTTGTGGATCCGTTCTTGTAGGAGAACCACGCGGACTTGTTGCCGCCCGCCACCGAGGAGCTGGCGGACAGACTAATCGCCTCGTCGTTATTCTGGGACACGGAGACGTCGCCCAGGAAGACCTCCTCCGAGCCCACGTTCTCAATCTTCCATTCGCTCGGAGTGATGACTGTACCGTCATGCTTTACGAGGCAGGGGACGGTCGTAGGTACGGAGACGTTGATCTGAGCCTCGTCTGCGAATGCAAAGGAGGGTGCGGCGGTGAGCGCCACCGCGAGTGAAAGGGCGCCAAGGAAGGCGCCGAGGAGTCTACCTCTTGTCCTCATCGGTGTCCTCCCTCTTCGTGAGTGAAGTTATGGCCAGTCCCGCCGCACACGCGGCAGCGCCGGCCATCAGGAACGGGACCCACACGGATGGGTCGCCTGTCTGAAATACGGCAAATAACTCAAGTGTTATTCCACTGTTTTCAAGGGAAGTACACCCATTACTGTATCCATTAACAAACGGTTATTCGCAGATGCCCGATGTCAAATGCGCTGAACGGGAGAGATTGGGCTTGGCCGCATCGGCTCCATTTCTGGGCCATGCGTCCATCGCTGGCAGCGGATAATGGGCCGTTGGGCGATACGAGCAGGACGCTTGTTCCCGGTACCATCTATCATGATACATATAATCGCAAAGCTATCGAAAACGGCGCCACCGCGATTGCCGTCGGACACATGCCGCAGCGACCTCGACATCAACCGTCGGTACTCATGGTTGCACCAAGGCGCGCCAAACGCCGGTTTCAATCCTTTGCGAGCCCCCCGGACGAGAGGAGCATCATGAGCAAGATACGGAAACTAATAGGTTTTGCCTCAGCGCTCGCCTTTGTCATGGCGATGCTGCCGGCGTTGGCATTTGCCGAGACAACGCAGTACAACCTGTTTGTCAACGGCGAGCAATTCACCAGCGACAACCTCACTATCGCATGCGGCGAGGGAACGGCGACGTACGACCCCAACGCGCAAACCCTTACGCTAAACAACGCGTCTATCACAAACGTGCTCGGCTATGGCGGTATCAATTCGGAACTGACGGGCGATTTGGATATCGTGCTTCAGGGCGAGAACCGTATTACCTTCGATGACAATATGGGCATTATGGCTACGGGGAATATCGAGTTCTCGGGGTCTGGCAGCCTCACGATCAATGTCGCGGGGGAAACGAAGGACGGCATAAGTGCCGCCGGCAACGTTTCGGTAAGCGCGACGACTCTTGTTGTTAACGCCCCGGGCGGCATTGGCATTGCCAGCGACGGCTCAGTGGTCCTCGATAACGCCCGGCTTGCGTCGCATGCGCTGTATGCGGGCATCGACGCCGTGAGCCTCACCATCCAAAACGGCAGCGTGGTTGACATCTCGGCGACGGAAAACAATTGCAACGCCGCGTTTATCAGTTCCCGTGGCGGCCCCGTGGGTGGCAACCTGAGTATCTCGAATTCTAACGTCGTGGCAAAAAGCCTCTTCCCCGGTCTGTTTGCTAGCGGAAATCTGACGATTGACGGCGGTTCCGTGCAATCGACCTCTACCGTGGATTCTGGCCTGTGGGCAAGTGGCGATCTGACCATCAAGGGCGGCGCAAAGGTCACGCTTGCTGGCGCGTATCCGGCAGGCTGCGGCGGCGTTTTCACGGTCTATGCGGCCGAAATCGATGCCAAGAACACCAACACGGATAATATTCCTGCGCTTTTTGATAGTCCTGTCATCAATGCCGATTTTGACCTGACGCAGGCCGTTGCCGTCGACGGCGAGGGCGCGACCATCGACCTCATCGAACATGATGGCGTCGAGCAGGCCAAGGGCTTCCTGCATCTCTATAAGAATATCCACTTCACTACAGATGAGAAATCCGTTAGCTACAGCTTCCCCTTCACGAAGGTTGTCAAGAAGGGCGGAGACATCGCTCCCGGCAAGCAGGAATTTGAGCTTGAGATTTTCAACGTCGGCGTCGGCCAGATTGAGGATTACACCGACGTGACCGTGACGGCGACCGTCGCCACCAACGGAGCGGGGGAATACGAGGGGCTCCTCACCATTAAGGGTCCCAAGAGCCAGGTTCGCGACATCACCTGTGAGGGCTTCTGCGTGCGCGAGAAGAATACAGGTGTGGCAAACTGGACGTATTCCGATGCTGTCTACCAGATTTTCTGCCATGAGTACACGATTACGACTGACGCCCAGTCGGCCACCCAGTCGAGGTGCGAAATCTTCCCCGTCAAGCTGGTGGAAACCGATAACGGTGCATTCTACGAGAAGACTCAGGATACGCCCGTAGCGAGCATGATATTCGAGAATGTCTATACGGAAAAGGCCGCTCCCGCCGAGGGCGATAAGCCTGATACCGACAAAAAGCCTGCTGCCACCACGAAGCCTGCCGGAAAGAAAAAGACCACTGCAGGCAAGATTCCCAACACGGGCGACAGCAGCGCCCCGGCTATGGAGTGCGCCGCATTGCTGGCAATCGCAGGCGTGCTGGCTGTTGGGCTTTCGATCAAGAGGTTGCACCGCGGACGCTAGGGAAGGGCCTTTTAAAGGCTAGCCGCCCACTCTGTGCATGATTGCCTAGGGGCAAAGAGGCCCGCTCAACGTGTCTGACGTTGAGCGGGCCTCAACGGTTAATAATGCCCGTGGTATTTGGTGCGCATTGCGCGCAGACCCCCTCGCTTCTCGCACCGCTTTCCCTCCCGGGATGGTAAAGTTTTTGACCACACAGGAATGCAGGAGCGGAAAGAGAACGATTGCATTGGCTTAAAAGGTGACATTCAAGCAGATTGCCAACGAGGTGGGTCTTTCGCCCTCTTCTGTTTCCCTTGTGCTTAATGACCGGCCCTGCCGCATCTCGAAAGCAAACCGTCGCTGCATTAAAGAAGTTGCGGCGCGAGCATTACGTGCCTAACCAGATTGCCCGCAGCTCGGTGATGCGCGAGTCAAAGACGCTCGGTCTTATTGTCCCCAACATCGAGAACCTTTTAAGGCGTGTCCCAAAAATCTACTGAGGGGCTAGAACAGGAGGGCGTAGATGACGGCGATGACGACGGAGGGAAGCATGTTGGCCGTGCGGAAGGTCTGAGGTCGAATAAGGTTAACGCCAACACAGAAGATGAGCATGGAGCCCACGAGCGATAGGCTGTCGAGGGCGGCGGTGGTCATGATGGGGGAGAGCGCGCCGGCAAACAGCGTGATCGTTCCCTGGAACACGGCGACGGGCAGGGCGGAGAAGATGCAGCCGCGGCCAAGCGAGGCCGTCATGGTGCAGACGATGATGCAGTCCAGTGCGCCCTTGAGGGCAAGCGTTGACCAGTCGCCGAGCAGGCCGTCCTGGATCGATCCCACAATGGCCATGGCGCCGATGCACACGGTGAGTGAAGTCGAGACAAAAGCGTTGGTGAACTTGTTATCGCCCTCACTGCCAGTCTTGCGCTTGAGCCATTCGCCAAGGTTCTCGATGGCGGCCTCCAAGTTGATGGCCTCGCCGATGAGCGAACCGAGCGCAAATGAGACGATGAGCATGGTGGTACCGGTGGTCGCTAGCGCCTTTCCATCGATGATGAGCATCTTTTGCATGGTGCCGCCCAGGCCGATAAACAGAACGCACAACCCCGACGCCTTCATGAGCGTGTCTTGGATGCGGGGCGTAATGAAGCGCCCACCCATGAGGCCCAGCAGACCGCCCGCAATCAAAAGCGCGACGTTGATGATCGTTCCTAAACCCGGCATGAACCCTCCTGTAATTGATGCCAACGTGGCAATCGTAGCAGAACGGGGAGGGGGCGCTCGGTATCCGAGCCAAGCGGCGGTTAGCGGTTTACAGGACGGGACTAAAGTCGAAGCGCAGCGTCATGAGGTGCTGCGGGGATTCGATGGCTGCAGCAATGATGTCGGCATCTCGTGCACGATCGAACCCTTCAAGTTCCATTTGATAGGGGAAGTCTTCCTGGATACCGATGCGCCGTGGAACCAAAAGCTTGGTTCCGTTGAATTCTTCGGTTCGCGTTCCGTCGGCCGCAACGGAATAAAGGTGTAACTTGGCGGTCGTTGTGGCATCAAGTGCCGAGATAGCTTGGATATCGTTCGATGCGCTCCTTGCTCCCACTGCTGTAAGTGCCGTAGGCGCGACGACTTCACCCGATGGCAAAAAGACGAGCTCGACGGTTTTGGGGAATGCGATGAGGATATTTTTGCGGCGGGGCGAATTGGCGGCGACTGGCTCAATGCTTGCGGTATCGACGGTTTCCGTGTGGTCGAGCGCGACCATCATGCAACAGTTGCCTTCGTCGACATCTGGGGGAGCGGCGAAGTCCAGGCCGTCTTTCGGTTGGGGATCACCTAGTTCGGTGGCGCCGCCTGGCTTCTCGAGGGGAGCCGCAGCGTTGTCTTCTGATGATGCATCGTCTGCATCGTCAACATGTGCCGGTGCGTCTGCGACCTCGTCTTTGGGGGATTTGTCATTATCGCTCGATATAGGAGCGGCAATCCCGACGGACCCCACTCCGTGCCATGTCATTTGGAGCAGCGCCGGATCGGCGAGAATGCGCTGCACGCCTTGCGCCTGGGCATCGATATTGATGGGGGCGGGTTCTGATCCTCGCGTGAGGTTAAGCGAGCCCTTCTGCCTGGTGCTTTGAGCTTCTTGGTCGTCCGCGTCGCCAGCGTAGAACAGCAAAGGCGCATCTCCCGTTGCGATGGCTTCGGTGTCCGCCTTGGTCAGTCGCAGCGATGCCGTAAAGGAGATAATGGGCTGCGCTCCATCGACATTCGAGGGAACGCAGCCCAGGCATACACCCCCTTCTTCATAGGCCGCGCTGTCGAAGACGACCTTCGCCCCGTTCGCCGAGTCATCGACCGAGTCAATATCGATGCGCAGCTCTAGGTCGCATGGGTCGCCATCGGCGTCGACTACAGCCGATTTCCATGTACAGATGGCATAACCTGTCTGGGGACCGTTCTCCTTGCCCGGTCGCTTGATATCCACGACTATCGAGTCGACCGTATTGCGGTGAAGGCATCCCGAGGTTCGGACCGTGGCGTGTGCGAGCGAAAAACGTTGACAGGCGACGATGCCCGACGAATTCGCCACGGGGTTCAGAGCTTGCGGTAAGGAGTTTGCCGTGGCAGGCGTCGCCCAAGCGGCGAGAGGCGTACCGCTCGCCAGTGCGCTGCAGAGCGCGGCAACGGGTAAAAGGTTTTTGGGTGCCATGGTTCTCCTATCTATTCCGCGTACTCCGGTCGTGCTTGGCTATTGGTTGCGTTTGATGTGCAGGCCAAGGCACGTCAGTCCTGCTCCCGCCGTGGCGAAGCCTACCGCAATGAGTTGCCGGGTGTCGCTCGTCTGAGCGAGCGGCTCGTGACGGCTGTCACGATTAAGGCCCGAAAGGTCGACGGTCACTTCTGTGGCCGCCCGTGCTTGCTCTTGTTGAGCAAAGGCCATGGCAGGTGCGGACGCCAAGATGCCGACGATGGCGGCCAGTGCAATCGCCTTAGGACGTGGCGTGCGCACCGGGCTCGACCGTCCAGGTGATGCTTGCCACTTGATCTCCCGTACCGGTGGCGTGGTAGATGTCCCGCGTGACGCGGGCGACGTGGCCACTCACATTGAGCTTGATTTTGTCCGTTCCGTCGTCAATACCCTTGTACTTCATGTCGAAGCTTACGTCTTTGGAAAGATCGAGGCCCGTAGTCTGAGTCGCCGAGCTGGCATCCTTCTCTGCCTTATCGGGGCCAACCTTAAAATCGATGGAGTTCTGGGCCGAGCCCGTCTTTGCGTCTGCAACGATTGTCCAGTCGTTCTTGGCCGTGACCTTCATGTTGGTGACGTGGATGCCATATGCCGAGAGGTTATCGATGGTAATCGTCTTGTCGGAGGGTCCTACAAGCGTTCCGTCGGCTTTGGCGGCAAAGGGGATGACCGTTGGCGCCTTAAACGAAACATTGCTAATGTCGGCCTTCACCGTCACATCGGTGGTTCCAACGCGCACCTCTGCCATGGCCGCCGTTGGCACGGCGCCCATCGCAAGTGCGAGCGTAAGCCCTGCGCCCACGGCGAGTGCCCTGGCTCCGCTCAGGTTCATGGGTGTGTTCATAATCGATCCTTTCTGCTCGTCACGGACTGTTTCCGTGATGGTTGGACGAATGGGGGCAGGGCGCTGCCCCTGCGAGCGCGTCGGCCACTAGCCTTCTGCCTGGGCCACCCGCACTTTGACGCGCGTCGGATTGCCGTGGGTGTCGTAGGTCTTGGCATCGAGTGCCTGAATCTCGATATATGCCTCGCCTTCTTGGATATCGCCGGCGGGGCAGGTCTCAACCGTCTTGCCGGCTTCGACCACACCGGACTCATAGATGGTCTCGTCGTTTTGAATCAGGCGGAAGCGCTGGGGAAACTTGTTGTCTTGGACGTTTTGCACGTTGACGCGCAACTTGCCGCCTTCCTGCAATTGTGCGACCGGCGCGACCGAGATCGTCATCATGTTGTCGCGGACGATGGCGTCGAGCTCATCCTGGATTTCTTGGCGCGATTTACCCTCTGCCGTCGTGACTGAGGCGCCTGCTTCGGGCACGGGCTGCGACTGCCAGGCGTATAGCCCTACGGCGATGAGGGCACAGGCGATAGCCAGGCAGACAACGACGAGTTTCTTGCGACGCCCCAGTCCTGCAAGGCGGGGCGGCTTCTTCGCACTCATGCGGCGTCCTTGGTGGTGTAGACACGTGCGAACGTGGACGGGTCCGCTCCAAAGAGCATGTGAAGCATCAGGCGGCGCGAGTAGATGAGCTCGTCAAAGTCGTGAGGGAGCTCGATGTCGTGGATACGCGCGATGTGGTGGGCGAGCGCCGAGAACGACTCGGGGTCGCAGATAACATCGGTGGTGACGTGGTAGACCGCCGTATCGGGGAACGCCTCTTCGTCGAAAGGCAGGAGATAGGGATCGTCGTCGACCTCGATGGCGACGCCGTACTGGGGCCAGTAATATGCCATGGGAACCTCCCTGCTTCTGGGGCCAAAACTTCTATCGGTTTTGGCTGTCGACGCCGACCGTATCAGCCGCTACTTGACCAATTTCTGACCAAATGCTTGACGGACTGACGTCTCCGCAGGTAAAAGGTGGTAAAAATTACTTCAACTTTTTTCGAGCGACAATCGCGTGGTCGCTGGCGGTAAAGCGACATGTGTCAAAAGCATCGTCTGCCGAGGAAACCTTGCCGCTCACCGAATTGCACGAACGTAAAAATCGCCAATTATGGAGACGGTCTCGAACGCGTCGACGAAACGATGCGGTAACATCTCCCTGCAAACACTGTAGTTAGCTAAAGGGGGAGTTCGCGTGTCTGCAACCATCAAACCCTTCACCGACGAGTTCGAGGAGTATGGCCGCGATGAGTCTCGCACATCGGGCGAGGCCTCGAGCATCTCGTTTCCGACAACGGAGGACGAGGTTCGCGCCATTTTGAAAAAGCTCCATGCCGAGCGTGTCCCGGTGACGGTTCAGGGTGCCCGGACCGGTCTTGCCGCCGGCGCCGTGCCTCATGGCGGTCACATTCTCAATACTTCCCGCATGAATCGCTACTTGGGCCTTCGCCGCGATGAGCAGGGCTGCTTTCTGCTGCGCGTGGAGCCGGGCGTTGTGCTTTCGGAACTGCGCAAGCAGCTGGGCAAGAAGGTACTGCCGGCCGCTGGCTGGGACCAGGCATCGCTTAAGGCCTACGATGAGTTTCAAGAGGCCCCCGAGCAGTTCTTTCCCACCGATCCCACCGAGGCATCTGCCTGTCTGGGCGGCATGGCGGCATGCAACGCCTCCGGCGCCCGCAGCTACGCTTACGGCCCCATGCGCCCGCATATCACGGGCCTTCATGTCGAGCTGACCGATGGCGACCTGCTCGAGCTTCACCGTGGCGAGGTTTTTGCACGGGGTCGTCGCCTTTCGCTCGTCACGGTGCAGGGCCGCACGCTCGAGCTCGACCTTCCCGACTACACCATGCCCAAGACCAAAAATGCTTCGGGCTATTTCGTTGCTGACGATATGGATGCCATCGATCTGTTTATCGGTGCGTGTGGCACACTCGGCGTCATCACCGAGCTCGAGATTGCCCTGCGGGCGGCGCCTGCGGTCGTTTGGGGCGTGAGCTGCTTCTTTGACAGCGAAGACAAGGCCGTGTCCTTCACCGATTCTGTGCGTCCCGTCCTGTCCCACGCGGCTGCCATCGAATATTTCGATGCAGGTGCCCTGGATATCCTGCGTCGTCAGCGTGAGCAGTCGACCGCGTTCGCCTCGCTGCCGGCGCTCGACAATGACGCCAGGGTCTGTGTCTACGTGGAGCTCGACTGCGATGACGAAGTCCAGGCGACTGAGGAGCTGTATCACTTGGGGTGGGTGCTGGAGCTTGCGGGCGGCAGCGACGATGCGACATGGGTCGCGCGCACCGAGGTCGATCGCGAGTGTCAGCGATTCTTCCGCCATGCGGTGCCCGAGAGCGTCAACATGCTCATCGACGAGCGTCGCCGCACGGATCCTACTATCACCAAACTGGGCTCGGACATGTCGGTACCCAACGCACGCCTGGCCGATGTCATCGCCCTTTATCGCCGCACGTTGGCCGAAAGTGGGCTTGAATCTGCCGCCTGGGGGCACATCGGCAGCAACCATCTGCATGTGAACATTCTGCCGCGCGATGCGCAGGATTACCGCCGCGGCGGAGAACTCTTTGCCCGGTGGGCTTCCGAGGTCACGGCCATGGGCGGCGCCGTCTCCGCCGAACACGGCGTCGGCAAGATCAAGGCGGGCTTCTTGGAGACGATGTACGGTCACGAGGCCATGGTCGAGTCGGCGCGGCTCAAGCTCCAGCTCGATCCTGCCGGGCAACTGGGTCGCGGTAACCTGTTTTCGGAGAAGCTCTTGGATGAGCTCGTCCAGAAAGGGGGCGCGTGAAGATGAGCGATTTCCATATGGTAGTGTGCGTCAAGGCGGTGCCGGGCAGCACCGAGGTCAAGATGGACCCCAAGACCAATACCATCGTGCGCGATGGCAAGCATGCGGTCATTAACCCGTTCGATGCGAGCGCTCTGGAATGCGCGCTGGCGCTGAAGGATGACTTTATCGGCTTTGGCATGGACGTGCGCGTAACGGTGGTGTCGATGGGCATCCCCGCGACCGAATCGCTATTGCGCGACTGCATCGCCCGTGGCGCCGATGACGCACTGCTACTGACCGACCGCGCCTTTGCAGGTGCCGATACCCTGGCAACCACCTATGCCCTCAAGTGCGGCATCGAGGCGCTCGACGAGGACTTCGACCTGCTCATCTGCGGCAAGATGGCGGTAGACGGCGATACGGCCCAGATTGGTCCCGAGCTTGCCGGTGCCTTTGAGATTCCCTGCGTGACCGACGTGAGCTGCGTGCAGAGCGCGGGCTTTACGACCTGCGGCTCGCTGGCGCTTGTTCACGGCTGCGATGCCGGCGAGGAGACGGTGTACCTGGAGATGCCGTGCGCGATGACGACTGCCAAGGAGATTGGCCAACTGCGCATGCCGAGTATTGCCGGTATTCGTGCGGCCGAGGAAGCGGACGTGCGCGTGGTCAACGCTGCCGACGTGAACGCCGACTCCGCGCGCTGCGGCCTTGCCGGCTCGCCGACGCAGGTCGTGCGATCGTTTGTGCCCGACCGCGACCAAACATGCGAGGCCGTTGACGGAACGGCGTCCGAGCAGGCGGCAAAACTTGCCAAGATTATCGAGGGGATGGCATAGATGAGCGGGCTGATTATCGATAGCGAAGCCTGTATCGGCTGCGGTCGCTGCGCTCGCGCCTGCGCCTCGGGCGGCATTGTGGTGGAGGGCGAGCGCCCCAATCGCTGTGCCCGCGTAACCGACGGCTGCATCCTATGCGGCGGGTGCGTCGACGCCTGCCCCGTCAACGCTATCTCGATCGAGCGTGATGAGGCCGCCGGCGCGGTGGACCTTGATGCATATCGAGACATTTGGGTATTCGTGCAGACCGACGAGCACGATACGGTGACTCCCGTTGCCTACGAGCTCATGGGCAAGGGGCGCGAGCTTGCCAATGCCCGCGGCTGCCGTCTGGTCGCACTGGTCGGTATGGGCCCCGGGGGCTCGCTCGGGGACCTCGAACACCTGGTTTACGCCGGTGCAGACGAGGTTCTGGTCTGTCGCGACGAGCGTCTGCGCCAGAACGATGCGGAGGTCTACGCCCGCCTGATCTGCGATTTGGTGGCAGAGCACAAGCCCGAGGCCATTCTGTACGGTGCGACCGCCTTTGGCCGCGAACTGGCACCCGGCGTTGCCGTGCGTTTGCAGACGGGCCTTACGGCCGACTGCACCGTGCTTTCGATGGATGCGGAGACGGGCTTGCTGCAGCAGACGCGCCCGGCGTTTGGCGGCAACTTGATGGCCACCATCATTTGCCCCAACCACCGTCCGCAGATGGCAACGGTGCGCCCCGGCATCTTTAAGGCTCCCGACTTCGACTACGGCCGTTCCGGCACGATTACCCAGGTGATGCTTGCGGAGGACGTTAAGGCCCGTGTCGAGATCTCGATTCCCGCCGAGGAGTGGGGACAGCAGGCCTCAATTGCCGATGCCGAGCGTCTGGTCGTGGTGGGCCGCGGCATTGGCTCCAAGAAAAATCTGCCGCTGATGCGAAGGCTCGCCGAGGCTCTGGGAGCCGAGCTTGGCTGCACGCGACCCGTGGTGGAGGCCGGCTGGCTGGAGTATCGCCATCAGATTGGCCAGACGGGCGTATCGGTTTCGCCCAAGCTTCTCGTGAGTATCGGTGTCTCGGGCGCCATCCAGCATCTTGCCGGTATCGGTGGGGCGGAGTGCATTATCGCCATCAACGAGGACCCGGATGCCCCCATCTTTGATGCTGCCCAGTACAAGGTTGTCGGCGATGCCGTCGAGGTCGTCGAGGAGCTGCTGGTCCAGCTTGAGCGCTAGGCGCGCGCCAGCCAGTCGCGCATCTCGTCCTTTAGGCGGCTCCAGGTTGCCTGCGTGGCGGGATAGGTAAAGGGGCGCGTAATGCCAAAGGGCGCGTCGAGCAGGCGGTAGATATCACCCTGCTCGCGCGCCAGCGCGCGGCTCGCCGGATAGATGAGCTCAAACATAAAGCAGATGAGTCCCACCAGGTAGTCCGCCGGCTCGTTGCGCTCGTCACGCGCGACGCAGCGATGCTCGTCAAAGGCGGCAAGCGTCGGCGCCGAGAAGCGACTGGCTAGAAACGCATCCTCATCCACTTTGAGGATAGTGTCGACAGTGCTGTCGGCGATGGTGCGCATAATGTCGATCTTGTCACCATCGCGCACGATGTCGCAGAAGCTCCGCGTGCGCTCGTCGAGCTGCGCGGGTAGACGGAAATCGCTGTGATAGGCAATGCTCGCTCGGATGAGCTCATCTTCTGCCGGGTCATCGATAAAGTCGCGGATGCTCGTTACGGCGGGTGCATCGGCGGGATTCTCGCCAAAGAGGACCTCGATGCCCAGCGCTGCATGGCTCATGCTCTCGGCGTCCTTAAAGGTATCCCAGCGTCGTAGCTGCTCAAAGCGGCCCATATCGTGTAGCAGGCCGCAAAGCCATGCCAGGTCAATGTCCTGCGGTGACCAGCCCTGTTCGCGTGCCACGGCATCGCATACCTCGGCAACGTGGTACGTATGCTCGATTTTGAGTGCGATGCGCGGATTGACGGCATCGTAGGCATCGGTATAGCGTTTGAAGGCCGCGGCAGCCCGCGTTCGATCGATAGCTGTCATAATGACTTCCTAAAAAGTTGTGTCTTTCTGTGTCTTTCGATCCGGTGGCAATTGTAGGTGAACTCGGTTGCTGCCGGGCGATGATTCTGCCGTGTCGTTGAATGCGGCTCGGAAAGCTTGTCGGGACGAGGAACGCTATGGTGCTCAAAATCGTTAAAACCGTCTGGCCGGTGATGCTTACCTATGTTGCGATAGGCGCGCCGTGCGGAATGATTATGGCGCAGACGGGGATGGAGCCCTGGATGGTCTTTGCCCTGAGCAGCACGTTTGTGACGGGTAGCGGCCAGTTTATGGTCTGCAATCTATGGCTGGCGGGTGTGCCTGCGGTGTCGATTATCGCAAGCGTCGCCGCAATCTCCTCGCGTTTTGCGCTTTACTCGGCATCGATTGCACCGCATCTAAGGGGTGCCTCGAAGCGTCAGACGCTGGCTGTTGCCGCGACGCTTACCGAGGAGGCATATGGCATCTCGCTTGCCAGGCTGGTTGAAGGGGAGGATTGGGGCCCGCGCGAGTCCTTTGTGCTCAACGCGATCCTCATCGCAACATGGGGCGTTTCGTGTACGACGGGCGCCATCGTCGGCGCCGTTGTCGATGTTCCCACCGCTCTTGCAGGTTTTGTCTGCACCTCGCTCTTTATCTGCCTGCTCTTTTCGCAGCGACTGTCGCGCGGCAATGTCGTAGCTGCCGGTTTGGCTGCGGTGTCCGTCGCCATATGCAAGTTCTTGGGATGGACGAATATCGCCGTGCCGGCAAGCGTGCTCGTCGGCGTTGCCGCGGCGCTCGCGTGCGATGCCCTCGTCGAAGGAAGGGGTGCTCGCGATGCCCGTTAATGAGTTTTTGATTCTATGGTTATCGTCATGGGCGGCCATCGCGTTTTTCCGCATTGCCCCGGCGTTTGCCTTGCGTGGGAGAACGCTGTCGCCCCGCGTTACCGAAGCCTTGGGTTATATTCCGCCTGCCGCCTTTGCGGCGCTGGTCGCCAACGATTTGATAAGCCCTGGCGCTTTCGACGCCGGCCTGTGGCAGGGCTTGATTCCCTGGATTGCGGCCGCCGGCGTCGTGGCGGTGGCAATCAAGACAAAGTCGATGTTGTGGTGCTGCGTCTCGGGCATCGTGTTCTATATCGTTTTGAGCTTCATATAAGAGCGGGGCACGTTTAGCGTCCCGGCACAACGAATCGAATTTCTCACCGAGCCGGTCTGCTTCTTCTGGTACCATGGTCAAACTTTACTGTAGCAAAGTGTGACGTGGGCTTTTATGTCCCGTCAACGGAAATGGGGGTTTCATGGCACAGGAAGCGACCGCCAACGAGCAAAAGAAATTCAAGGTCCCGCGTATCCCGGGCGACATCATGATCTATCCCATGATCGTCGGCCTTTTGCTCAACACTTTCTGCCCGCAGGTCTTTGAGATCGGCGGCTTCTTTACGGCTGCCTGCCGCGGTGGCTCCAATACCATCGTCGCTGCGATCCTGCTCTTCGTGGGTGCCGGCATCAGCTTTAAGTCCACGCCGGGCGCCATCAAGACCGGCATCGTCGTGCTGATTCCTAGGCTTGTGGTGGCGGCCGCGCTGGGTCTGGGCGTTGCGTATTTCTTTAACGACAACTTTTTGGGCCTGAGCTCGGTCTCCATTATCGGCGGCATCACGTTTTGCAACATGGCGCTCTATACGGGCATCATGGGCGAGTTTGGCGATGAGTCCGAGCAGGGCGCCGTGGGCATCCTGTTCTTTACGGCCGGCCCCGCCGTCACCATGATCATCCTGGGCGTTTCTGGTCTTGCTAACATCCCGCTGGGCACCATCGTCGGCTCCATCCTGCCGCTTGTCATCGGTATGGTTTTGGGCAACCTCTTCCCGTTCATAAAGAACCTGCTGGTTCCCGGCACCAATCCCGCGATTGCCGTCATCGGATTTCAACTCGGCGCGTCCATGAGCCTGTCGAGCTTTGTCACCGGCGGTATTTCCGGCATCTTGCTGGGCCTTGTCACGCTGTTTGTCGTCAGCCCCATCACCTTTGCGTTCGAGCGCCTGTGCGGCGGTAACGGCAAGGCCGCCGTGGCTTGCTCTACCATCGCCGGCACGGCTATGACCACGCCGGTTGCTCTTGCCGAGGTGGCGCCGCGCTATGCCGAGCTTGCGCCCACCGCGTACGCCCAGATCGCCACCGCCGTTATCATCACGGCGATCATGGCTCCGATTCTGACTGGCTGGGTCGACAAGAAGTTCTGTCAGGGCAAGGAGGATCTGTCGCCTGCCGGTGTCGAGGCCATCGAGGAAGCCGTCGCGACCGATATCGACGGTGAGTAACGGCTGTTACCGATAATAGATTCCGGCGTGCAATTCGCGCCGTTTGAGCGCCCGAACGAAAGCTGTCTTGCAGTGACGTTCGGGCGCTCTGCTATTATTCCCCTTACCCCTGCGGAGTAGGGGTGTTTATTGCCCAGACACGAATCGGGCGATTCTGACCACTTGGATATTGAAGGGATGGCGTCTAGTGGTTAAGGCACTCAAGATTGAGATATTCCTGCTATGCATGATTGTTCTTATCGGGCTTGCCGCGCGAAGCCGTCGCTCCCTGTTCTCGAGCACCCAGCAGCTCTTGTTTAGCATGCTGGGCTACACGTCTGCTGCCTACATTTTCTTCGATATGATCTGGACGCTCTCAGACGGCGTGAGCACTCCTGTAGGCATCACGGCCAACTGGATTTCCAACGCGGTCTCGTTTTCGCTGTTCGCCATCGCGTGTCTCATTTGGTTTTTGTATTCCGAGACAGTGCAGGGCTCTCGCCTTTTGACCGCGCGCTATAGGGTGGCACTCGTGACGTTGCCAACCGTATTGGTGGTCGTGCTAGCATTTACCAGCTACTGGACGCACACTATGTTCTATATCGATGCGCAGGGCGTATATCGTCGCGGGGCGCTTTATATGATTCAACCTATCGTTAGCTACTGCTACATCATATATACGTCCTTGCATGCCTTTACTCAGGCTCGAAAAGTCGACAGTCTGCAGAAGAAGGCCATTTATCGCACCCTCGCCTTTTTTGCGGTTCCCGCTCTGGTGGGCGGTACCTTTCAGGTTTTGTTTTCGGTACCGGGCCTTTGCGTCGGTATAACGCTGAGCATCCTGCTGCTCTACATCATTTACCAGGAGCAGCTGATCTCGACCGACCCGTTGACTGGCCTTAACAATCGCAACCGTTTTGAGACCTATATGCTGTCGCTCTTCTCAAATGTGGATCATGCTGAAGACGTGTATCTGCTTGTGATGGACGCCGACGGCTTTAAGCAGATTAACGACCGGTATGGACATGTGGAGGGCGACCATGCTCTCCAGGTCATATCCGCTGCGCTCAAGGAAGTCCGCTCGGCGTCTGGTGGCTTTATCGCACGTTATGGCGGCGATGAGTTCGTGGTGCTCCAGAAGGCAGCAGCGGAACAGGACATCACAGACCTGTGTTCGGCAATCAACGACGAGCTCGCGCGCGCCGAGGTTCCGTATCTGTTGCGGATGTCCATCGGCTACGCGCGGGTTGGCGATGGCGTCGATACCTGGCAAGACTTACTTCGCGCTGCCGATGCGGAGCTCTACCGCGTCAAGGCCGAGAAAAAGAAAGCCGGCGTCCAGATACGCTAGAAAAAAGGGGCGCACGCTTGCGTGCGTGGCGGCCCTCAGCTCACCGATGTACTTCATTAAACTAAAGTATGTGAATTCCCTCTGCTAAATAAGGGCAGTTCGTTAGGCCTTTTTGGGCCTGTTGACGATGATGATGCCGCCGCAGACCAACAGCAGGGCAACGATGGCGGTAACGGGGCTCGTGCCAGCGCCCTCGCCGAGCAGCAGCGCGCTCAGCAGCACACCAAAGACGGGGTTCATAAACCCAAAGACCGAGACGCGACTGACGGGGTTGACGGCAAGCAGGCGCGACCACAGCGAGTAGGCGACCGCGGAGATAAGCGCCATGTAGATGATGAGCGCGATGGCTGGGGCAATCGCCGTGGGGGAGAGCGCGCCACCCATCATAAAGCCGATGGCGGTGAGGACCAGGCCGCCGACCAAGAACTGCCACCCGGCAAGCAAGACGCCGTCGTGCTCGCGCGAGAAGATGCCGATCAGGCAGGTCGAAAGGGCACCCGCGACGGTGGAGGCCAGGATAAAGCCCTCGCCGTCGAGCGCAAAGCCAAAGGTGCCGTCCGCGCCCGAAAGGTTGACGAGCGCGACGCCGGCAAAGCCCAGTACGCAGCCGAGCACCTTGGCCGTATTGAGCTTTTCGGTGCGAAACGCCAGGGCGGCAAAGAGGATAGCCAAGAAGTTGGCGCTGGCCTCGATGATGGAGCTCGACATAGCACTGGCACGCGAAAGTCCCAGGTAGAAAAAGAAGTACTGGCCGATGGTCTGGAAGAGCGACAAGATGCAGATGGGCTTGATATCACGCGCTTGCGGAACGAGCGGACGGCGCTGGGCCACGCTCATGCCAACAATGACCAGCATGCCGGCAAGGGTGAAGCGCAGACCCGCGAAGAGCAGCTGCGAGGCGCTGTCGTGCGCGGGAATGCCAAAGAGGCCGTAGCCGATCTTGATGCAGGGGAAGGCGGAGCCCCAGAGCGCGCAGCAAACGAGGCAGCCCAGGATGGGTCCGGGCAGGGTGGCGAGATACGGCTTGCGGCTTTCCATGATGTCCTTCCTACATGCGCGAAGCAAAAAAGAACCCGCCACCGGATGCGTCGGTGGCGGGTGATGTTACCCGAAGGGATTGTACCCGATGGGTAAGGTTTAGGCGAAGTAGGCTACGCCGCTCTCAAAGATCGGCATGAACTTGTCGCCGGGGACATGCTCGGGCACGTTGCGGTACAGGTTGTCGCCGCGACGCTCGGCATGGCCCATCTTGCCCAGGACGCGGCCGTCGGGGCTCGTGATGCCCTCGATGGCGAGTGCGGAGCCGTTGGGGTTGACGGAAAGATCCATGCCGGGCTTGCCGTCCTCGCCCACGTACTGCGTAGCGACCTGGCCGTTGGCGATCAGCTGGGCGAGCACCTCGTCGTTGGCGACAAAGCGGCCCTCGCCGTGGCTGATGGCGACGGTGTAGGGGTCGTCGAGGCTGCACTGCGACAGCCACGGGGACAGGTTGGACGAGATGCGGGTGCGCACCAGGCGGCTCTGATGGCGACCGATGGTGTTGAACGTCAGCGTGGGCGCATCGGGCGTGGCGTCGACGATGTCACCGTAGGGCACCAGGCCGAGCTTGACCAGGGCCTGGAAGCCGTTGCAGATGCCCAGCATCAGGCCATCGCGGGCCTTGAGCAGGTCGCGGACAGCCTCAGTGACCTCGGGAGCGCGGAAGAACGCCGTGATGAACTTGGCGGAGCCGTCGGGCTCGTCGCCGCCCGAGAAGCCGCCGGGGATCATGACGATCTGGCTTGCACGGATGCGGCGGGCAAGCTCGTGGGTGCTCTCGGCGACCGCCTCGGGCGTGAGGTTGTTGATCACGAAGGTGTCGGCCTCGGCACCGGCGGCACGGAAGGCGCGGGCGCTGTCGTACTCGCAGTTGTTGCCAGGGAACACGGGGATGATCACGCGCGGGCGGGCGATCTTGGCGCCGCCGTACACGTGGATGTCCTTGGCGCGGAAGTCGATGGTCTCGACCTCGGGGGTCTCGCCGGCGCTGCGGTAGGCGAAGACGCCCTCGATGCCGCTCTCCCAGGCTTCCTGGAGCTCGGCGAGCTCGATGACCTCGGAGCCGGTGTCGATGACATAGCCCTCGACGGTGGTACCCAGGGGCTCGACGACAACGCCGTCGGCGACCTCGGGCAGCTCGGCATCCTCGGCGAGCTCGACGATAAAGCTGCCATAGAGCGGGGTGAAGAGGCTCTCCACGTCCACGTCCTCGGCAAGCTCGATGCCGATCTGGTTGCCGACGCACATCTTAAAGAGGCTCTCGGCACCGCAGCCGTAGCCGGGCGTGGAGACGGCCAGGGCGTCGCCGGTAGCAGCGAGCGCCTCGACGGCGTCAAACGCGGCGAGCAGCTGCTGGGCGTCGGGACGGTAGTCCTCACCATAGGTGGCGGGGGCGATGCGGACGACGCGGTGCGTTAGGCCCTTGAACTCAGGGGAGACGGCGCGCGCCGCGCGGCCCACGGCCACGGCGAAGCTGATCAGAGTCGGCGGAACGTTGAGCTCGCCGGCCTCGTCCTCAAACGAGCCGCTCATGGAATCCTTGCCACCGATGGCGCCGGCACCCAGGTCGACTTGGGCCATGAGGGCGCCCAAGACGGCTGCCGTGGGCTTGCCCCAGCGCTCGGCTTCGGTGCGCAGACGCTCGAAGTACTCCTGGAAGGAGAGATAGGCGCGCTTGTGCTCAAAACCGGCGGCAACGAGCTTGGCGATGGACTCGACCACGGACAGGTAGGCGCCAGCAAACTGGTCGGCTTCCATCAGGTAGGGGTTGAAGCCCCATGCCATGGCGCTTGCCGTGGTGGTCTCGCCGTCCACGGGGAACTTGGCGACCATGGCCGAGCTCGGGGTGAGCTGCGTCTTGCCGCCAAAAGGCATAAGCACGGTTGCGGCACCGATGGTGGAGTCGAATCGCTCGGAAAGGCCCTTGTTGGAGGCAACGTTGAGGTCGGTGACAAGCGAGGTCATACGCTCGGCAAGCGTGGTGCCGGCCCAGCTGGGCTGCCATACGCTGCGGGCGCACACGTGGGCGACCTGGTGCTTGGGCGCGCCGTTGGAGTTGAGGAACTCGCGGGATAGGTCGACGATGGCGACACCGTTCCAGGCCATGCGCATGCGCGGCTCGGCGGTAACCTCGGCGATAACGGTCGCCTCGAGGTTCTCCTCGGCGGCGTAGCCCATGAACTCCTCGACGTCACCGTCGGCGACGGCGCAAGCCATACGCTCTTGGGACTCGGAGATGGCGAGCTCGGTGCCGTCCAGGCCGTCGTACTTCTTGGTCACGGTGTCCAGGTCGACATACAGGCCGTCGGCAAGCTCGCCCACGGCGACCGAGACGCCGCCTGCGCCAAAGTCGTTGCAGCGCTTGATCAGACGGCAGGCATCGCCGCGGCGGAACAGACGCTGCAGCTTGCGCTCGACCGGGGCGTTGCCCTTCTGGACCTCGGCGCCCGAGGTCTCGATGGACTCGGTGTTCTGGGTCTTGGAGGAGCCGGTGGCACCGCCGATGCCGTCACGGCCGGTGCGGCCGCCCAGCAGGATGATCTTGTCGGTGGGGGCGGGGCACTCGCGGCGCACGTGGTTTGCCGGGGTAGCGCCCACGACGGCGCCGACCTCCATGCGCTTGGCCACGTAGCCGGGGTGATAGAGCTCGTTGACCTGGCCGGTGGCAAGGCCGATCTGGTTGCCGTAGCTGGAGTAGCCGGCGGCGGCGGTGGTTACGAGCTTGCGCTGCGGCAGCTTGCCCTCGAGCGTCTCGGAAACCGGGACGGTGGGGTCGCCGGCGCCGGTGACACGCATGGCCTGGTACACGTAGCTGCGGCCCGACAGCGGGTCGCGGATGGCGCCGCCCACGCAGGTGGCGGCACCGCCGAAGGGCTCGATCTCGGTCGGGTGGTTGTGGGTCTCGTTCTTAAACAGGAACAGCCAGTCCTGGTCCTCGCCGTCGACATCGACCTTCACCTTGACGGTGCAGGCGTTGATCTCCTCGGACTCGTCGACATCGGTCATGACGCCGGTCTTCTTAAGGTACTTGGCGCCGATGGTGCCCATGTCCATGAGACAGACGGGCTTGGCGTCGCGACCGAGCTCGTGGCGCATCTCCATGTAACGGTCGAAGGCCTGCTGCACCACGGCGTCGTCGATCGTCACGTCGTCCAGGACGGTGCCGAAGGTGGTGTGGCGGCAGTGATCGGACCAGTAGGTATCGATCACGCGGATCTCGGTGATGGTGGGGTCACGGTCCTCATCGCGGAAGTACTGCTGGCAGAAGGCGATGTCCGCCTCGTCCATGGCAAGACCGCGCTCGGAGATAAAGGCGGCAAGGCCGGCCTCATCGAGCTCGCGGAAGCCGTCGAGCACTTCGACGGGCTGGGGCTCGGGGGTCTCCATGTGCAGCGTCTCGGGCAGGTCGAGCGAGGCGATGCGCGCCTCGACGGGGTTCACCACGTAGTGCTTGATGGCCTCGATGGCGGCCTCGTCCAGGGCGCCCGAGATCATATAGACCTTGGCAGAACGCACGGCAGGGCGTTCACCCTGGCTGATGAGCTGCACGCACTCGCTGGCGGAGTCGGCGCGCTGGTCAAACTGGCCAGGCAGGAATTCGACGGCAAAGACGGCGCCATCGCTTGCGGGGAGCTCGTCGTAGGTCACATCGACCTGGGGTTCGCTAAAGACGGTCGGCACGCAGGAGCGGAAAAGCTCCTCGTCGATGCCCTCGACGTCGTAGCGGTTGATGATCCTCAGGGCCTCGATGCCCTTGATGCCGAGAATCTCGGTCAGCTCGCCCTTGAGCTGCTGAGCCTCGACGTCGAACCCGGGTTTCTTCTCCACGTAGATACGAGAGACCATTGGTTCCTGCCTTCCTGATCGGTTGGGCGTACGGTACGGTATGCGGCAGCGGTCGGTTTGCGGGGTCTGCCCTGCGGTCGCCTTGAGCCACATGTTTGTAAACCTCACTATGATACGACAGCTCGCGGCGCGTTGAGGACGGCGAGGGTGCTACAGTGATGCGCAAACAAGAGAAAGGCATCACATGGCATTCGTTTCACTCGCCATCATCGCGCTCGTGGCCTTTGCAAGCCCCTTTATCGCCTCGGCGATTCCCGGAAAGCCCGTTCCCGAGACGGTCTTTTTGCTCGTGTTCGGTGCGGTGCTGGGACCCCATATGCTCGGCGTCATCCATGTAGATGCCGAGGTCTCGCTTGTGTCCGAGCTCGGTCTGGCCTTCTTGTTCCTGCTCGCCGGCTTTGAGATCGACCCCAAGAGCATCACGGGCGTCGAGGGGCGCTACGGCTTGGCGACGTGGGTCGTCACGTTTAGTATCGCCTGGCTTGCCGTGCGCTTTACCCCGTGGTTCTCGGTCAGTCATTTCGACGGTATCGCCGTGACGCTTGCCCTCACTTCTACGGCGCTCGGCACGCTCGTGCCCATCATGCGTGAGCGCTCGCTCACCGGCACGCGTGTGGGCGACTCGATTCTTGCGTATGGCACCTGGGGTGAGCTCGGCCCCGTGCTCGCCATGTCGGCGCTGCTGTCTGCCCGCACCGGCATCCAGACGCTTGTAATCCTTGGCTTGTTTGCGGTGGTCTGTGTGTTGCTGGCCGTGGTCCCAAGCCGCTCCAAGCGCGTCGGCAGCCGCTTCTTTGCGTTTGTCGAGGAACGCGCCGATACCACGTCGCAGACCTTCGTGCGTCTGACGGTGCTCATCCTGGTCACGCTCGTGGCATTCTCCGCCGTCTTTGACCTCGACATCGTGTTGGGTTCTTTTGCCGCCGGCTTTGTCTTGCGCTACATCATCCCCGAGGGCAACCATACGCTCGAGACCAAGCTCGACGGCCTGGCCTACGGCTTTTTGATTCCGGTGTTCTTTACCGTATCGGGCGCAAAGATCGACCTGACGGCCGTGGCGTCGCGCCCGGGTCTGCTCGTGGGCTTTATCGTGGCGTTGCTGATTATTCGTGCCGTGCCCATTCTTATTTCTATGAGCATTTGCCCTGCGACGCGCGATGTGTCGGCGTATGGTCGCATTACCGTGGCCCTGTACTGCACCACGGCGCTGCCGATCATCGTTGCCGTGACGAGCGTTGCCGTCAACGCGGGCGCGCTGTCGCAAGACATCGCGTCGGTTATGGTTGCCGCCGGCGCCATCACGGTGTTCTTGATGCCATTGCTCGCGCAGCTCTTCTACCGCGTGGTCGATGCCGCGCCGGTCGCCGCCGTGGCAGAAGTTGCCGAGCATCCATCCGATGCGCTCGACATCCTGCGCGCCCACCACGACTTAGCGAGCTTGCTCGCGCGCGAGCATGAGCTGCTGACTTCGCATGGCCATGGTCGCGTATTCGAGGGCCTGCCTACGCTCGATGCGATTGCCGAGCGTCTTTCCGCCGAGGCGGCGAGCGGCCACATCGATGCCCGCATCGTGGACGCGGCGCACCTGCTTGCCGATAAGACCTATGGAGACGAGGTCGACCCGTCCGAGCTGACCCCGCGCGAGCGCCGCCGTCTGGAGCGCGCCAAGCTCGCCGTGCGCGAATACCGCCGCCGCATGCTGGAGCTCTACGCACGCGAAGAAGCCGAGGACGACGACGGTAAGTAGTCGATACTTTCTCGGGGAAGCCGCGTCCCGCTTTGAAGGCTCGGAACGGGATGTGGTTTCCGAAACGGGGGCCGTTGGGAAGCTGTGTCCCGGAATGGGCGCTCAGAGTGGGATGCAGTTTCCGCAAGGAGGTCCTGGGGGAAACCGTGCCCCGTTCTGATCCGAAATACTGGGACATAGTTTTCCTTTCATAACAGGAGAAGGCGCGCTGTCTGCAGTTGATTCAGACGGCGCGCCTTTTTGGTTGAGCTATGTTGAAGCTTGAAGCCAAAGCTTGTGGCTCCTTAGGAGCGGGCGGCTCCGTCGACGGGGAGCACGGCGCCCGTGACATAGGAGGACATGTCGCTCGCCAGGAAAACAAAGGCGTTGGCGACATCCTCGGGCTCGCCCATGCGACCCAGCGGAATGGTGGCGATGATGGGCTTGATGACCTCTTCGGGCAGGTTGGCGACCATGTCGGTCTTAGTCACGCCGGGGGCGACGGCGTTGACGCGGATGCCCATGGGAGCGAGCTCGCGCGAGAGCGACTGGACCATACCGTTGACGGCAAACTTGGACGTGGGGTAACCGACGCCGGAGGGCTGGCCGTACTTGGCGACCATCGAGCTTGTGGTAGTGATGGTGCCGCCGTGGCCGGCCTCGGTCATGATCTTGGCGGCAGCCTGGTGGCCATTAAAGACGGCGACGACGTTGAGGTCCATAACTTTGGCGAACTCCTCGGCCGTGTAGTCCAAGAGGGGTGAACGCTGGGAGATACCGGCATTGTTGACGACCGTGTCCAAGCCGCCCATGTCGGCTGCAGTCTGCGTAAAGGCCTCAGTCACGGCCTCGAGCGAGGTGAGATCGCAGGAGCGACCCCAGACCTTGGCGTCGGGATAGGCGGCTGTCAGCTTCTCAACGGCCGTGTCGGCAGTCTCCTGGCGCGAGCCAAAGACGGTGACGGCAGCGCCTTCCTCGATAAAACGGCAGGCGATGGCATAGCCGATACCGCGTGTGCCTCCGGTGATGATTGCTTTCTTGCCCTCGAGCAACATGGTGCTTCCTCTCATCGCGGGCGGACATTCGCAGCACAGCGTAGCGGTAGTCGGAATCGGCCGCGTTTGCATATCGGTGAACGGTAGCCCGCGTTACCGATGAGCGGCTCGCGCAAATATGCTTTGCCGTTGTGCTTAGGGCAGGTGACAAAAGGGCTCCCGTCCCACATCGGACGGGAGCCCTCAAGGCGCGTATTGCTAGGCGAGCGTTGGGCTAGTTCGCCATGACGCCTTCGGTCCAAGCCTCAACGTCCTCGATGCGCAGGACGTTGGCGACCTCGGCCACGCAGCCGACGCTGGCAAGCTCGGCGGCGGCAGCCTGGACGTCCTTCTCGAGCGCGCGGTGCGTCAGGAAGATGACCGAGCAGGCATCGCTGACGCCCGATTTGCCGTCCTCGACCTGGTTGATGAGCGAGATCGAGATGTTGTGCTTGGCAAAGATGTCGACCGTCTCGGACAGGGCGCCCACGCGGTCGGCGACTTTCAGGCGCACATAGTACTTGGTCTGGAGCTCGTCCATGGGCTTAAAGGTGAGGTTGTGGCCATAGGGCTCAATCTCGGGCAGCGGAGCCACGCCGCGGCTGATCTGCTCGGAGAGCGACAGGATATCGCCCACGACGGCGCTCGCGGTGGGGAAGGAGCCTGCGCCCGCGCCGTAGAACATGGTCTCGCCCACGGCGTCGCCTACCACGTAGACGGCGTTCATGGCGCCGTTGACCTTGGCGAGCATATGGTCTGCGGGGATCAGCGTGGGATGCACGCGAACGTCGACGCCGGCGTCGGTGTTGCGGGCGATGCCGAGCAGCTTAATGGTGTAGCCGAGTTCGCGGGCCTGGGCGATGTCCTCGGCGCCGATGGTACGGATACCCTGCTGGTACACATCGTCGGTGGTAACGCGGGTGCCAAAGCCGATGGAGGCGAGGATCGCCGTCTTGCTGGCGGCGTCGAAGCCGTCGACGTCGGCGGACGGGTCGGCCTCGGCATAGCCCTTGGCCTGCGCGTCGGCAAGTACGTCGGCGTAATCGGCACCCTCGGCGTCCATGCGCGACAGGATATAGTTGGTGGTGCCGTTGAGAATGCCGGCGATGGTCAGGATCTTGTTGCCTACCAGGTCGTGCTCAAGCGTGCTGACAATGGGGATGCCGCCACCGCAGCTGGCCTCGCACTTGATCTGCACGCCGCACGCGCGCGCCTTCTCGGCGAGCGTCTCGACGTGACGGCCCAGCAGAGCCTTGTTGGCGGAGACGACATGCTTGCCGTTCTCGAAGGCAGTGGTGAAGATCTCGGTCGCGGGGTGCTCGCCGCCGATGAGCTCGACGACGATATCGACGGCGGGGTCGGTGACGACGTCGTGCCAGTCGCTCGTAAAGGCCTCGCGCTCAATGCCTGCCGCCTCGGCCTGCTCCCAGGCAAGCGCGCAGGCGCGGGTCAGCTTAAGGTCGATGCCGTAGGCTGCCAGGTACTCATCGTGGTGGCCCTTGATCAGACGGGCCACGCCGCCGCCGACGGTTCCCAGACCGATGAGGCCGACGTTCACGGTGCGCAGGGGTTCGCTCATAGATAGCTCCTTCGTGCATCTTATGGATGGATTAACCGCTTAAAGGTTGAGTGCATTCTAGCGTGAACCGGGGGCGCGTGCTCGCCAGGCAACAGGAGCTGCACAAAACGGCACCCCTGAAACGCTGCGGAAACATTGGAAACATGCTCGCTACAAACGAACTTACGTAACAAACTGTCAACGTTTGCGCCATAAGGTTTGCCCCGTACCGCAAGACGGCCGCACTGCGGCCAGCGAAAAGGGGGGACACCATGTTCAACATCAACAGCACGCTTAGCCGTAGGAACTTTCTCGCCGGCGCCGCAGCGCTCGGCAGCACCGCCGCACTCGCTGGTTGCTCGTCGGGTGGCTCGGACGGCGGCTCCGCCGATGACGGCAAGACCTTCAAGATCGGTGTCATCGGCCCTCTGACCGGCGCCGCGGCAACCTATGGCGTCTCGGCCGAGAAGGGCGCCAAGCTTGCCGCCAAGGATTTCTCGACCAAGGACCTCAAGCTCTCGATTAAGTCCGAGGATGACGTCGCCGACGGCGAGAAGGCTATCAACGCCTTCAATACCCTGTGCGACTGGGGCATGCAGGCGCTCGTCGGCCCCGTCACGACTGGAGCTGCCGTCGCCGTCTCGGGCGAGATTGCCGATGACATGCTCATGGTTACGCCTTCGGCCTCGTCGCTCGACGTTACCAAGGATAAGACCACGGTCTTCCAGGTTTGTTTTACCGACCCCACCATGGGCGCCAGTGCTGCCAAGTTTTTGGCCGAGAAGTACGCAGATGCCAAGATTGCCCTGTTCTACAACTCCGGCGATACGTATAGCTCGGGCGTTGCCGATGCCTTTGCCGAGCAGGCCAAGGCATCCAAGCTCGACATCGTCGATGCCGAGACCTTTAAGGACGATTCCGCCACGAGCTTTACCAACCAGCTGACCAAGGCCAAGGAGGCCGGCGCCACGCTCATCTTTGCGCCGATCTACTACACGCCGGCGTCCGTTCTGCTCAAGAACGCCAAGGACATGGGCTACGACATGACGCTCATGGGTACCGATGGCATGGACGGCCTGCTCTCCGTTGAGGGCTTCGACACCTCTCTTGCCGAGGGCGTGCTGCTCATGACTCCGTTCTCTGCCGACGATGAGAAGAACGCCGACTTCGTCAAGGCATATAAGGACGCCTACAACGAGACGCCCAACCAGTTTGCCGCCGACGCCTATGACTGCGTCCACGCGATTGTCGAGGCAATCGATAAGGCAGACATCGACATTACGGACGACGGTGCCGACATTGCCGGCGACCTTGCCAAGGCCATGCGCAAGATCAAGATCGAGGGCCTGACAGGCGAGCTGACGTGGAATGACGAGGGCCAGGTCGAAAAGCCCGCCACAGCCTATGTGATTCAGGACGGCAAGTACATCGCCGCCTAAGTGCGCATAAAGCGCGACCGGTGAGGCCGTTTTATTCAGGGCAGGGACGCCTGTAACAGAACGGAAACATTACTTTCACACAATAAAGTGGCATTACTGTATAAAGTAATAGAAATACACAGAATTATGGATAAATGGACAAATCCAAAGAAAAGTTGAAATAATCGCCACTTTCCTTAACTAAAGCGTCTAGTATTTTGCGAACGCCGAACACGGCGAAGGATGGCCTGTCGGGTAACCGAAACCCGACGAGATTTGAGAGGAGAGCCGCATGTCGAGCCTCACCGGTAAGTCATTGAACCCTGTTATGAATCGCAGGAGCGTTATCGCGAGCGCAGCAGGTCTGGGGGCGATGTCCATTCTAGCTGGTTGCTCCTCCAACGGCGGCGACAGCGGTTCCGCTTCAAGCGACGCTTCGTTTAAGATCGGTACCATCGGCCCGCTGACCGGCGCCAACGCGTCCTACGGCAAGTCCGTTACCCAGGGTGTCGAGCTTGGCTGCAAGGATTTCTCGACCAAGGAGCTGCCGCTTGCCAGCAAGGCCGAGGATGACCAGGCCGACGGCGAGAAGGCCGTCAACGCCTTCAACACCCTGCTCGACTGGGGCATGCAGGCCCTCGTCGGCCCGACCACCACGGGTGCGTCGGTTGCCGTTGCCGCCGAGTGCGGTAACGACCCCAAGACGTTCATGATCACCCCGTCCGCGTCCTCCGAGGACGTCACCGACGGCAAGGATTGCGTCTTCCAGGTTTGCTTCACCGACCCCAACCAGGGTGTCAACGCTGCCAAGTTCCTGGCGCAGAAGTATGCGGACGAGAAGTTCGTGCTGTTCTATAACTCCGGCGACGCCTATTCTTCGGGCATCGCAGATTCCTTTAAGGCCCAGGCCGCTGAGTCCAAGCTCGAGATTGTTGACGAGGAGACCTTTAAGGACGACTCCGCCACGAGCTTTACCAACCAGCTGACCAAGGCCAAGCAGGCCGGCGCCACCATGATCTT
The DNA here is from genome assembly GCA_959601045.1 of uncultured Collinsella sp. Taxonomy (GTDB): domain Bacteria; phylum Actinomycetota; class Coriobacteriia; order Coriobacteriales; family Coriobacteriaceae; genus Collinsella. The sequence goes on along the minus strand of CAUGNZ010000005.1, from coordinate 23,009 downwards.
TGCGCCGATCTACTACACGCCGGCGTCCGTCCTGCTCAAGAACGCCAAGGACATGGGCTACGACGTCAAGATGATGGGCTGCGACGGTATGGACGGCATCCTGGGCGTTGAGGGCTTCGATACCTCTCTTGCCGAGGGTCTGCTGCTCATGACCCCGTTCTCCGCCGACGACGAGAAGAACGCCGACTTCGTTAACGCTTACAAGGATAAGTACGGCGATACCCCCGACCAGTTTGCCGCTGACGCCTACGACGGCGTGCACGCGGTGGCCGAGGCCGTCAAGGAGGCCGGTCTTGGTGTCGACGCCGATCCGACCGAGGTCGCCGAGAAGCTGTCCAAGGCTATGCTCAAGATTACCGTTGACGGTCTGACCGGCAAGCTCACCTGGAACGATAAGGGCCAGGTCCAGAAGGAGCCCACGGCGTACGTCATCACCGACGGCAAGTACGTACAGGCCTAATTGGCCGCCTTACATAGAGCGGTTTTGATCCCAAGCAGGGGAGGTTTTGGCCTTCCCTGCTTGCTTGGTATCTAGGGACAGTGTAACGTCCCTGTTTCATACATTAACTGGAAACCTATTCGAAAGGGGGATGTGGAACATGACGGTCTTTATCCAATACCTGGTCAACGGCCTGTCCATGGGCAGCGTCTACGCCATCATCGCGTTGGGCTACACCATGGTCTACGGTATCGCCAAGATGCTCAACTTCGCTCACGGCGATGTCATCATGGTCGGTGCCTATGTCTCGTTCTGCGCCACGTCGTATCTCGGCCTCCCGGGCTGGGCATCTGTAGTTCTCTCTTGTGTGGCCTGCACGGTTCTCGGTGTTCTCATTGAGGGTCTGGCCTATAAGCCGCTGCGCCAAGCAGGCCCGCTGGCCGTTCTGATCACGGCTATCGGCGTGTCTTACTTCCTGCAGAACGCCGCGCAGCTTCTGTGGGGCGCCACGCCCAAGAACTTCACTTCGCTCGTCACCTTCCAGGTGCCGGAGTTCTTGGCCAAGTTCAACGTAAGCGCCGTCTCGCTCGTCACCATCGTCGCCTGCCTGGTTATCATGGCCGGCCTGATGTTCTTTACAGGTAAGACCAAGATGGGCAAAGCCATGCGCGCCGTGTCCGAGGACAAGGCCGCCGCTCAGCTCATGGGCATCAACGTCAACCGCACCATCTCGATGACGTTTGCCATCGGCTCTGCCCTTGCCGCCATCGCCGGCGTGCTGCTGTGCTCCTACTCGCCGGTGCTGCAGCCCACGACGGGCGCCATGCCCGGCATCAAGGCCTTCGACGCCGCCGTCTTCGGTGGCATCGGCTCCATCCCCGGCGCCTTTGTCGGCGGCATTCTCATCGGCATCATCGAGGCGATGGCGCAGGCTTACATTTCCACGAGCCTTGCCAACTCCATCGTCTTTGGTGTTTTGATCATCGTCCTGCTCGTCAAGCCTGCCGGCCTCTTGGGCAAGTACGTCCCCGAGAAGGTGTAGGTGAGCGTTATGAAGTTTCTTAAAGACAAGCAGACGCGTCACGACTTTGTCACGTATGCCATGTGCATTGTGGCGTTCGCCATCGTGTTCTTTATGCAGTCTAACCACATGATCCCGCGCATGATCGCCGGTCAGCTGGTCCCCATCACGGCCTATATCGTCATGGCCATTTCCCTTAACCTCGTCGTCGGCATCGCGGGCGACTTGTCGCTGGGCCACGCGGGCTTTATGAGTGTCGGTGCCTATACGGGCATCGTCACCGCGGTCGCCCTCGAGAGCGCCGTTCCCTCCGATCCGGTGCGCCTTATCATCAGCATCGTGGTCGGCGCTATCGCCGCTGCCATCTTGGGCTTCTTGATTGGTATCCCGGTCCTGCGCCTGAGCGGCGACTATCTGGCTATCGTGACCCTGGCCTTTGGCGAGATCATCAAAGAGATCGTCACCTGCCTCATTGTGGGCGTCGACTCCCGCGGCCTGCACGTGATCTTTAACATCACGGGCAACTCTACGATCGACGACCTGCACCTGCTCGAGGACGGCACCGCCATCATCAAGGGCGCCCAGGGCGCCTCGGGCGTGTCGACGTACTCGACCTTCCTCGCCGGTGCCATCCTGGTCATGGTCGCACTCGTGATCGTGCTCAACCTGGTTCGCAGCCGTACCGGCCGTGCCATTATGGCCGTGCGCGATAACAAGATTGCAGCCGAGTCCGTAGGCATCTCCGTCACCGAGTACCGCATGATTGCCTTCGTGGTTTCCGCTGCCCTCGCCGGTGCTGCCGGAGCCCTCTTCGGCGGTAACTTCTCGCAGCTCTCCGCCACCAAGTTCGACTTCAACACGTCGATCCTCATCCTGGTGTTCGTGGTCCTGGGCGGCCTGGGCAACATGCGCGGTTCCGTCATCGCGGCGGCGTTGCTCACGGTGCTTCCCGAGCTGCTCCGTCAGTTCTCGGACTACCGCATGCTCATCTACGCCATCGTGTTGATCCTGGTCATGATCTTTACCAACAACCCGCAGCTTAAAGCGTTCTTCGGCCGCATCAAGGACCGCTTTACTTCTAAGAAGGAGGTGGCAGCCGATGCCCAGTAAGTTTGAGTTCAACAAGGGCAAGATGGTCCCGTATCCTTCTGGCGCCATCGTTCCCGATCGCGACCTGGGCGAGCGCCCGGCGCTCGAGTGCATCCACCTGGGTATTGAGTTCGGTGGCCTTAAGGCGGTCGACGACTTTAGCCTGACTATCGGCAAGACCGAGATCGCCGGTCTGATCGGCCCCAACGGTGCCGGCAAGACCACGGTCTTCAACCTGCTCACCAAGGTGTACCAGCCCACGCACGGCACCATCCTGCTCGACGGTGAGGACACCTCGGGCAAGTCGGTCTATCAGGTCAACCGCATGGGTATCGCCCGTACCTTCCAAAACATCCGCCTGTTTAGCACCATGACGGTGGAGGACAACGTCAAGGTTGGTCTGCACAATCAGGAGCGCTACTCCGGTTTTGAGGGCGTGCTGCGCCTGCCGACGTACTGGAAGCACGAGAAAGCTGCTCACGAGCGCGCCATGGAGCTGCTGTCCATCTTTGATATGGAGCACCTGGCTAACGAGCAGGCCGGCTCGCTACCTTATGGCGCCCAGCGTCGTCTGGAGATCGTCCGCGCGCTTGCCACCAACCCCAAGCTACTGCTGCTCGACGAGCCTGCCGCCGGCATGAACCCGTCCGAGACCGCGGAGCTTATGGAGAACATTGTCAAGATCCGCGACACCTTTGGTATCGCCATCATGCTCATCGAGCACGACATGTCGCTCGTCATGAACATCTGCGAGGGCATCTGCGTGCTTAACTTTGGCAAGGTCATCGCCAAGGGCACGGCCGAGGAGATCCAGAACAACGATGCCGTTATCGAGGCGTATCTGGGCAAGCAGGATAAGGGGGAGAACTAAATGGCAGAGCCGATGCTTTCCGTCTACAACATCAACGTCTGGTACGGCGCCATCCACGCCATCAAGGACATCTCCTTCAACGTCAACGAGGGCGAGATCGTCGCCCTGATCGGCGCGAACGGCGCCGGCAAGTCCACGACGCTTAAGACCGTTTCGGGCCTGCTGCGCTCCAAGACCGGCTCCATCAAGTTTATGGGCGAGGACATTACCCATACGCCTGCCGACAAGTTGGTGGGCAAGGGCCTGGCTCAGGTCCCCGAGGGCCGTCGCGCCTTTTTGCAAATGACGGTCGAGGAGAACCTGGAGATGGGCGCCTATACACAGCCCAAGTCCACGGTGGCTCCGGGCCTTGAGCGCGTCTACGAGCAGTTCCCGCGCCTGAAGGAGCGCCGTCGCCAGGTCGCCGGCACCCTTTCGGGCGGCGAGCAGCAGATGCTCGTTATGGGGCGCGCCCTTATGAGCAACCCCAAGCTGCTCATGCTCGACGAGCCTTCCATGGGCCTGGCGCCGATTCTGATCGAGCAGATCTTCCAGATTGTCGAGGACCTGCACAAGGCCGGCACTACGGTGCTTCTGGTCGAGCAGAACGCGCAGATGGCGCTCTCGATCGCCACGCGCGGCTACGTGCTCGAGACCGGCAAGATCACCATGACCGGCACCGGCCGAGAGCTGCTGCACGACGATAACGTCCGCAAAGCCTACTTAGGCGGCTAGATGGTTACGGCGTTTTACCCAACGCCGTAACCAGCCGACGCTGCGCGGGCGCCCGAGCGAGAACTTGTCATTCAATGAGGGCGGCATGACCAGAAGGTCAATGCCGCCCTCTTTTCATGCCAATTTGTTCGCTCTGGCGCCCGCCCGCTGTCCGTCCTCTTACTGTGACGGCACCATGGTCCAAGGTGGTCGTTGGGCGGGCCGCTGTTCCTGGCGCTGTGCGCACGGAATGGGCTACTCGCTAACCCAGTGGCTAACGTCCCTCCTTAGCTTTCGATCGCGGCTGTCGCGTCGTGGGTGTGCCGCGCGCATCATGGCGCGGCGGGCGTCTTCCTTCATGGTGTGCTCCTGAGCGAGGTTCCTGACATTGCAAAACGGGCATTCGCGGGTCGGATTCGCGTGCCGACGGTCTATCATCGAGACGGATCGCTGGCGACGAGCCAGTCATCGAAAACTCTCATTATTCGCCCCTTGGACGCGAGGACTGCGCTGCCTTGTTGCCCCATGCTCTCTTCTCGGAAGGATGGTGACCCGATGGGCTGGATAGAGGGCCTCAACGACGCGATGGACTACATAGAGGCGAACCTCGAAGGCGACCTCGACCTCGCCCACGCGGCGCGGCTCGCCGCTTGCACCGAGGGACAGTTCCGGAGGATGTTCTCCTATATCGCCGGCATCGGCCTCATGGAGTACGTGCGCCGGCGGCGCATCTCCCGCGCCGCGCTCGACCTGTCCCGCGGCGAGCGGGTCGTCGATGTCGCGGTCCGGTACGGCTATGGCTCCCCGACCGCGTTCAACCGAGCGTTCAGGGACGCCCTCGGGATTTCGCCCAGCGAGGCGAAGCGCCCGGGCGCCCCGCTCTCGGTCTTCCCGAGGCTCTCGTTCTCCCTCACCGTCACGGGCGCCGAGCCCCTGCCGTGGAGGATCGTCCCATGGGGCGGCATGCGCCTCGTCGGGGTGTCGCTTCCGTGCGGGCCGTCCGAGGCGGGCCTCCTCGCCCAGATGGGGGAGGAGGGGAGGGAGGAGCTCGGGAGGTTCTGGGGAGGCGTCTCGCGCTCCGGGAGCATCGATGCCTTGCTCGCCCTCGCCGATGGCTCGGGACCCGCAGGGGTTCTCGGGGTCAACGTGTCCGAGGGCGGGGAGTCGAGCTACCGGATAGCGGTGGCGTCCTCGGGGGAGGCCCCCGGCTGGGCGGACGAGATTCACGTCCCCGCCGGCACGTGGGCCGTGTTCGACTGTACCGGGCCGTGCGACGTCGCGACCGCCGAGCACTACCGCAGAATCTTCTCCGAGTGGCTCCCGTCCTCGGGCTACGAGCTCGCCGGGGACGTCAGCCTCGAGGTGTACCCGCGCGGCGACTTCTCGTCGAGAGGGTATCGCAGCGAGATCTGGATGCCCGTGGCGAGGAGGCCCAGGGGGTGACCCGTCCTTCCTTTTGTTCGACGCGGGGGATGCCCCGCGGTGCCCGCGCGGGCGGGCGCTGAGTGGAGAGGAAGAAATATGCAGGAAAAACCGATGGCCGCCCCCGTGCTGGGGGCGGTCGGTAAGTCGACCGTGGCGGGCCTCATGCTCGCCTTGTTCGTCGCGGCGCTCGACTCGACCGTGGTGGCCACTGCCATGCCGACGGTCGCCGCGGCGCTCGGAGGGGAGGCCCACTATGCCTGGCCTATGACCGCCTACCTCGTGGCGAGCACCGTGTCCACCCTCCTGTGCGGAGGGCTGGCGTTCTCGTTCGGTCTCAGGAGGGTGTACGTGGCGGGGCTCGCGCTCTTCGCCGCATCGTCCGTCCTGTGCGCCCTCGCGCCGACGATAGAGGCGCTGGCGGCGTTCCGCCTGCTCCAGGGCGTCGGCGGCGGCGTCCTGGAGGCGGGCGTGTTCATCGCCGCGGCGATGATGCTCGAGCCGAGGGACAGGGGGCCGTACCTCGGGGCGGCTTCGGCCATGTACGGGATCGCGAGCGTCGTGGGGCCCGTCATCGGCGGGGCCGTCGCCCAGGGGCTATCCTGGCACGTCATCTTCGTCGTCAACCTCCCCATCTCGATCGTCGCCCTGTTCCTGTCGGGGCGCTGCCTGCCCGGCAGGGCTCCTGGGGCCCCTGCGACTGGCTTCGACGTCTCGGGGAGCGTCGTCGCCTCGCTTTGCGTCCTGAGCCTCGTCCTCGCCTTCAGCCTGGCGGGCAGCGCCTTCCCCATGGCCTCGCCGCAGTTCGCGGTCCTCGTCGTGCTGTCCGTTGCCTGCGCCGCGCTCCTTTCCCGCGTGGAGAGGGGCAAGGCCGCCCCGACCGTCCCCATGGGGCTGTTCCGCCGCGGGCAGGTCGTGGCGGGGTTCGCCTCCGGCTTCTGCGTCCAGTTCGCCCTCATGGCGGGCGTCTCCTACCTGCCCAGGCTCCTCCAGGAGGGGCTGGGCATGGCCGCCGCCTCGTCTGGCGCGGCGCTCATCCCCATGACGCTTGCCCTCATGGCCGGCGGCAATGCATCCGGTGCGGCGTTCCGCGCGACCGGGCGGCTCCGCGCCATCGCGACGGCGTCATCCGCCGTCGTGCTTGCGGCGTCGGCGGCGTTCTCTGCGATGTCCCCGATGCTAGCGGTCGCCTCCTGCGCCACCGTCGCGGCGGCGCTGGGTCTCGGCGTCGGCATCGGCATGCCCGTGTCCAACCTTGCCGCCCAGACGGGCGCCGATCCGGCGGACGCCGGGCGCGCCACCTCCATGGCCATGTTCTTCAGGGGCTTCGGCGGCACCGTCTCGGTCGCGGCGTGCGGCATACTTGCCCCCGCCGCGACCGCCGCGGGCACGGCGGCGGTGTTCGGCGCGGTGTGCGTGGCGGCCGTCGCCGGCCTGGCCGCGTCGCGGTTCATCCCGAGGGAGATCGCCTCGTAGGCGCGGCCACTTATCGGCCCTTTCGCAACCGGGATGGGGATGCAAGGGACGGCCCCTTGCCCGGGGCCGGGGTGGGGAGCCTCGGCTGCCAAGGGCGGCCCGGCATTGCCGCCGGGCCCATCCCCGTCATGAGGTCATGCTCGACATCTCCTCGGCCTTTCGGGATTGGCCCGAAGTCGAGGGATTCCCATCAGCCTCCCGTCGGTCGATGACCGGTTCACCACGCAGGAAGAGCGTGACGGAAGGTCTCGCAAAAAGGCTCCGAGCGCGGCGTGCTCACGCCCGTCGTGGTGCGCCCGAAGGGGGGACGGCTGCTACGGGCTCGATCATTTGTGAGGAGAAGACGAACCAGCCGTTGCAGAGCCAATATGGACCTCGCCGACCTCGGCAAGCTGCTCGATGAGTGGAAGCCCTGTCGGGTCGTCTATTTCAACACCACCCAGAATGATGGTGTCATCGCGCATGTCGATCTGTGTGTTGAACACAGCGAGGTTAAAGCCGGAGGCTACAAATCCGATAGCAGCCAGGACGAGCCCCGTGGCAACAAGCCCACCCGCTACGGCAAGGTAAATCTTTTTTACGCTGGACATGTTTGAACTCCTTCCTATGCCGTGAGCGGCGCCGCTTCAGCGCCCCTGCGGCTCTTATTGCCTCGATCTTTCCAGAAGGGCGAAACGGCTTTCTTCGCCCAAAGGGCAGAGAGGCGCGCGATCTGCTTGGACGCCGTCCAGGCGCCGGCTCCCACGAGGAGCGCCACGCCGATGGAAGCGAATCCCATTCCCATCGAGGTTAAAACGTACGGAACATGCCCGATAATGATGCCGTCCACGGCGAACAGGAGCACCAACACCACGCCCGCGCCCCCGAATGCCGCGGCCACGATCCACACGCAGAGCGCAAGAACCCAAATGCAGATGTAGACTGCAGCGGCAACGGCGACGAACGCGAGCAGCAGCGGAATCCATACCGGAGAGCCCACGATGGCGAGCGCCCATAGAAGCGCCGTGCTCTTGCGCTTGGTCCTCGCAATTGCGCGCGGCACGGCGGGCAGTTCGTCGAGCGTTGCCTCGGCGACCTCACCGGGCGTGCCCATGGCGGCCACGGCCTCGGCCTCCGTCATGCCGTCCTCCATACGGTCGGCGATGGCCTCCGCGTAGAACTCCTGCGTTTCCTTTACCTGATCTGCCGGCAGGCAGGCCAGAAGCTCGCCCAGCCGGTTCAAGAACTCATCGCGCCTCATGGTGCGCTCCCTTCACGTAACGGTAGATCTCCTGCACGGATGGCCATTCGGCGAGGAACTCGGCGATACGCTCATGCCCGGCGTCCGTGATGCGGTAGTACTTTCGCAGCCGCCCGTTGTGCTCGGCGGAGCGCGCCGTGATGCACCCCGCCTTCTCCAGGCGCTTGAGCAACGGATAGAGCGTGGACTCCGTGAGCCCCATGCTCACGGGCACGTCCTTCACGATCTGATAGCCGTAGGATTCCTTGCCGGAGACGGCCGCGAGCACGCAGGCCTCTAGGAAGCCGCGCTTCATCTGTGCCTCCATCCGCACACCTCCTTTCGTAGTATACTGTGTTACACCTACTATATGACACATAGTATATGATGTCAACAGTTGTCGTATAGGGAGTCCGGTCTGTCTGGTCGCGCGGTACTCAGCCCTTCCATCGCCTAGGGAGTAGAGCTTCACATATATGCATCGTGTATTTCTAATATCAATATGATTGAGAACGGGTACATAGACTTCGAGTGGGATGAGTGCAAGGCTGCCATCAACGCCGAGAAGCACGGTGTGAGCTTCGAGGCGGCAGCCGACGCGTTCTCCGACCCATATGCCCGCGTCGTGCCGAACGGCAAGCACTCGGACTACGAGGAGAGGTTCTTCCTGATAGGGATGGACTTGGAATCGCGGGTGCTGACGGTCTGCCACTGCGAGAGGCGTGGCGGCTCGACCATCAGGATAATCTCGGCGAGAAAATCGACGAGGACAGAGGAACGGGAGTATTGGAGGTATCGAAATGAATAGCAAGGACGAGATTGTGGAGATGCCCGCCGGGGTCGACTTCTCCGATAGTATCCCGAACCCCTACATCGGGAAGGTGCGCCGCCGCGTCACCATGAACATCGACGGCGAGAACATCGACTATTTCAAGGCGGAGGCTGCCCGCACGGGCGTCCCCTATCAGGTCATCATCAACATGTACCTGACGGAGTGCCGCGTGCAGAAGAAGCACCTTGCGTTTGTGACAAAGGGACAGTCCCTTTGTCACGTGCCCGTTCCGGGCGCGCCCCAATCGTAGCTCGAGACGGGTCCGGGCTGACAATTTCGACTGCGATGGACGTATGTAAACGACCATCCCAAAGCGAGAGTGGATAATCTGCCGTTTTTGGCCTGTTTGCGGGCTCAAAGTGGGAGATTATCCACTCTCGTCTTTTGTCGGTACTTGGGGCGTTCCTTATGTGCCGACACTTGGGGAGACTCCTTGTCAAGGTTTTGCTCCATCGTGCGGGTTGCTTTGTAACGTGCGACAATGCCGTGTGGAAATGGAAGTGCTTTCCGGGAGGCTAAATATGCTGTATGAGTTTTGTGCCGAGAACTTTGAGCGGGTGCCGGCGGCCATCAAGGCCGGGGCGGGTCGCATTGAGCTGTGCGACAACCTTGCCGTTGGCGGTACCACGCCTTCCGCCGGCGTTATCAGCGCTACGGTCAATTACGCTCACGAGCGCGATGCGCGCGTGATGTGCATGATTCGTCCGCGCGGCGGCGACTTTTGCTACAACCAAGACGAGCTGCGCATGATGGAGATGGACCTGGGACTTGCGGTGAGTGCCGGCGTCGATGGTCTGGTCTTTGGCTGCTGCAAGCCTTGTGCTGGCGGATGGGCTCTCGACGAGCTCACACTCGGCGCTCTTGTAATGGCTGCGGGATGTGCAGTCGAGGAGTGCAAGCGCGAGCCTGTCGACATTACCTTCCATATGGCATTTGACCAGCTTGCGACCGAGGCTCAGCTCGATGCCATCGACACGCTTGTCGAGTGCGGCGTTGCGCGCATCCTGACGCACGGTGGTGCGGCCGGCACGCCGATTGAGGACAACCTGGAGCACCTGTCGCGTCTTGTCGAGTATGCGGCCGGCCGTGTGACCATCCTTCCCGGCGGCGGCATTACCACGGCCAACCGAGACGCCGTAGCGGCAGCGCTTGGCGTCTTCGAGCTGCATGGCACCAAGATCGTGCCGTTAGAGGCGTAGTCCACATAGCTCGCGCGTTCATCCTAAGATGCTGGGGTGACAAGGCGGTGCGCGAACAACGCGGTCAAGCTAGCGTGTCATGGCGTCGCGACCGGCCTCGACCCGCTTGCGCTGGGCGGCGCGCTCCTCGCCGGTCAGACGCTCAAAAAGATGCCCGATAAGCGAGGCCAGCACCTGCTGAAACAATGTTCCGCACATGACGGGGAACACGACTTCGCCCGGAAAGTACTGCGTGGCGATGACGGCGCCCGAAGAGATATTGCGCATGCCGCAGGTAAAGCACATGGTGGTCGTCTCGCTATACGGCAGATGCAGGGCCCGGGCGACCAGAATGCCGACGATAAAGCCGCTGATGGCGAACACCAGGATAAAGAGGGCGACTTCCAAGCGCTCAATATTCATGTGCAGCACGTACTCGCTCATGGCGGTGGAGTTGGAGGCGATAACGCCCATCATCATGAACTTGCAGGCGGGCGAGAGCGCGGGGGAGAGTTTCTCATGACCCCAGCCGCGCGTGAGTTCGTTCATGACGATACCGAGCACGGCGGGTATGGCGATCATAAAGGCCATATTCTGCATCATGCTCGGCACGTCGATCGAGACGGTGGCGCTCAGCAGGAGCTTGAGCGTAAGAGGAATCGTCACAGGTGAGATGACCGAGGACGTCAGGATGATGGTGAGCGCGAGCGGGCCGTTGCCGCCGAACATGCTGATCCACATAAAGGCAGTAACTGCCACGGGTACGCTGTACTCGAGCACGATGCCGCAGACCAGGTTGGGATTGGAGCCAAAGAATAACGACCCCATGGCATAGGCTGCGATAGGGATAAGCACCGCCGAGACGAGCAACGCCAAGACCAGGTGCAGCGGACGATGGAACACATCAGCCACCTGGTGAAAGGTGTTGCTCAGCGCGCCTTGAAATGTCATAAAGGCAAACAAGGCGGGAACGATGGGCTTGAGAACGCCGATCTGCTGGGGAAAGAGCACGCCGAGCGCCACGCAAATCGGAACGATGATCTGCATGTGCCCCGCGAGAAACTTGCCCAGTCCAATCCATTGCTTCATATGCGCTTGCGACTCCCTTTGCTCGTGAATCCGTTTTGAATGGATATGCTAGACGCTCGCATGCGTCTGTGCGTCAGAAACGCTCGAATATTTCGAGGCTATTACCGGTATCGTTTACCGAAACCGCGGCGTGCTGCGAGGTTCTGCGTCCGCACTGCACGGTATAATAAATCCGTTCAACAGATCTGCCTGCCGAAGCGGGCATACACAGAGGACTCATCGCTATGAACCGTGAGAGGTATCGCGGCGACCTGCCCCTATCGGGGGTGGGTGCCTATGTCATCGCTTAAGACGACGCATCGCTGGGCGGTCGCTCAGCAAAACCCCGAGCTCGAAAAGGAGCTTTCGGCTGGCCTGGGCATACCCGGGCTGGTGGCGCGCATTATGGTTGCGCACGGCATTACATCCATCGAAGAAGGCCAGCTGTTTTTGACGCCTTCGCTCGATCGCGACTGGGCGGACCCGCTCGTTATTCCGGGCATGTCGGTCGTTGCCGACCGCGTCGAGCGTGCTATTCGCAACCACGAGCGCATCGCGGTCTTTGGCGATTTTGACGTTGACGGTATTACGTCGACCTGCCTGTTGACCGAGGCACTGCGCACGTTTGGCGCCGATGTCACACCGTTTATTCCGCATCGCTTTGACGAGGGCTACGGCCTGTCGCGAGCGGCGCTCGACCGCGTTAACGAGCTCGCTCGCCCCCAGCTGATCGTGACCGTCGATAACGGCATTGCCGCCAAGGAAGAGGTTTCCTATCTGGAGAGCCTGGGGATCGATTTGGTGGTCACGGACCATCACGAGCCCTCCGATCAGGTGCCGCAGGGCGTACCCCTGACCGACCCTAAGCTCGAGGACGAGGGTCCCTCGCGCGAGCTTGCCGGTGCCGGCGTGGCACTCAAGCTGGTGCAGGTTCTGGGCGAGCGTTTGGGCAAGCCGTCGTATTGGCGTTCGCTGATCGAGGTCGCGGCGCTTGGCACCGTGTCCGACATGATGCCGCTGACGCCCGAGAACCGCGCGCTGGTCGCCGAGGGCATCCAGCAGATGCGCGTGACAGCTCGTCCCGGCTACATCGCGCTGGCAGCGCTCGCCAAGGCCGACCTCTCTAGCATTACGGCCGATGGCCTGTCGTTTTCGCTCATCCCCCGCTTAAACGCCGCCGGCCGCATGGCCGATCCCAAGCTGGCGCTCGACCTGCTGCTTGCCCGCGATCCTATCGAGGCAAGCGCGCTGGCGGCCGAGCTCGAGGAGATCAACCGTCAGCGTCGCGAGATCGAGGCGGAGCTCACACGCGATGCCATGGCAAAGGTCGAGGAGACCTATGATGGCGGTCGCGCAATCGTCGTGGGTGGCGAGGGCTGGCACGAGGGCGTCAAGGGTATCGTGGCGAGCCGTCTGACCAACCGTTATCACGTGCCGGCGCTGCTGTTCTCGATCGAAGACGGTATCGCTCGCGGTTCGGGTCGCTCGGTGGGCAAAGTCAACCTGTTCGACGCGGTCGAGCGCTGCTCCGATCTGCTGATTCGTCGCGGCGGGCATGCGGGTGCGGTGGGCGTGACCATCGAGGCGTCCAAGCTCGACGAGTTCCGTCGTCGCCTTTCCGCCGTGCTGTCCGAGCTTCCCGCCGAGGACTTTGAGGACACCGACGAGGTTGCCGCCACCGTCGACCTCTCCGAGCTGAATATTGAAACCATCGAGCAGATCTCCCGTCTTGAGCCGTTTGGCCAGGGCAATAAGGTCCCGCTACTGGCTGCCGAGGGAGTGACAATGTGCGATCGCGCCGTGGTAGGCAAAACCGGTGAGCACATGCGCTTTGTGGCGACCGATGGCGCCGCGAGTGTGCCGGCCATTATGTTTCGCGTGCCGCAGATCGATAAGCTTATCAATTGCGATAGCGCCGTCGACTTGGTGTTCGAGGCCGTGGCCGAGCATTGGCAGGGACGTGTGAAGCCCAAGCTCATGATCAAGGATGTTCTGGTTCGCGATACCACGCTGCCCAGCGTCGATGATCCGGCATGCGAGCTTCGTCGTGGCGTGCAGCCGGCGGATTCCGGCCTGCGCCTGGAGTCGCGTAAGCGCGAGACGCTCGCCCAGCTTTCCTATACCGAGCTCACGCGCTCGCTTATCCATAGCTTTATCGGATCGAACCAGCCGCACCGCGCGCAGGTTGAGGCGCTCGATGCCTTGGCCGACCACCAGAGCGTCTTGGCCGTTATGGGAACGGGCCGCGGCAAGTCTCTCATCTTCCATGTACATGCTGCGCGCGAGGCTGTCCTTCGCGGACGTGCGAGCATCTTTGTCTATCCGCTGCGCGCGCTTGTTGCCGACCAGGCCTATCACCTCTCGTCGACGATGGCAGCGCTTGGCATTGGCGTTGGCGTGCTGACCGGCGAGACCGTGGAGGCCGCACGCGATGATGTGTTCGCCGGCCTAGCTTCGGGCCGCACCGGTATCGTGCTCACGACGCCCGAGTTCCTATCTATCCACCGTGACCGCTTCGCGCGTTCGGGCCGCATCGGCTTTGTCGTTATCGATGAGGCGCACCACGCCGGCCTTGCCAAGGGCGGCGACCGCAGCGCCTATCTCGACATGCCCGATATCCTCAAAGCCCTGGGCGACCCGGTTGTTATGGCTGCGACGGCCACCGCGACGGCTCCGGTCGTGGCCGAGCTTGCCCGCATGCTGCCGATTACTCGCACGGTGGTCGACGAGACGGTGCGCGAGAACCTGCAGCTCGAGGACGACCGCGACCTTGCGAGCCGCGAGAACCGTTTGGTGTCGATCGTGGCGACGGGGGAGAAGACCGTCATTTACGTCAATTCGCGCGACCAGTCCGTGGCGCTCGCCAAGACGTTGCGCAAGCGTGTGCCCGATTGCGCAACCCATATCGCGTTCTATAACGCGGGGCTTGCGCGCTCCGATCGCCGCCGCGTGGAGGAAGCATTCCGAGACGGAAGCCTCAGCTGCATCGTCTCGACCTCTGCCTTTGGCGAGGGTGTCAATCTGCCCGATATCCGCCATGTCGTGCTGTACCACATGCCGTTTGGCGCCATTGAGTTCAACCAGATGAGCGGGCGTGCCGGTCGTGACGGACAGCCCGCCGTGATCCACCTGCTCTATTCGTCGCGCGACGCCCGCATCAACGAGCGCCTGCTCGACTGCTACGCACCCGAGCGCGACGAACTCGTCACACTCTATCGTGCGCTGCAGACCATGTGGCGCTCCAACCGCGGTAAGACCGGGGATGATTCATTCTGCGCAAGCGATATCGACATCGCGCAGATGTGCCTTGCCATCGATGCTCGCACGCCGGTCGACGAGCGCTCGGTGGAAAGTGGCCTGGGAATCTTCGAAGAGCTTGGTTTCTGTCGCGTTTCGGGGTTTGACGACACCCGTCGCATCGCGATGGCCGAAAACCCCGGCCGTGTGCAATTGAGCAGGTCAATTCGCTATTTGGAGGGCTTGCGCTCGCGCATGGAGTTCTCGGCTTTCCGGAGTTGGGCGCTCGATTCGTGCGCTTCTGATATGCTAGCCAAAGTTAACCGCCCGATCGTACCGCGGGCCTAGGGGAAGGGGACCTCGATGGATGCCGCAGCCCGTACCGCCCATGATTCCACCCTCCAGCCGTTCTCGGAGATGGAGCACTATAAGCATGCCGATGAGCTGCCGCCCGAGATTATGGCGGACAGCTACGACAAACTGGAGCGCCTGTGCCTCAAATATATGAATGAGGACGACTTTTCTAAGGTGGAGCAGGCCTATTGCTTTGCTGCCGAGAAGCACTGCAACCAAAAGCGCCGCTCGGGTGAGATGTACATCAACCATCCCGTCGAGGTGGCCATCATTTTGGCCGATCTCAAGATGGACTGCGATGTAGTGTGCGCCGCGCTGCTGCACGATACCGTCGAGGATACCGAGACCTCGCTTGCCGATGTTTCCGGCCTGTTTGGCGATACGGTGGCCGAGCTCGTCGATGGCGTGACCAAGCTCACCAACATCGAAGTCGACAGTATGGACGAGAAACAGGCGCTCACGCTGCGAAAGATGTTCCTCGCCATGTCCAAGGACATCCGCGTCATCATCGTTAAGCTTGCCGACCGTCTGCACAACATGCGCACCCTTGCAGCCCTGCGTGAGGACCGTCGCCTGTTTAAGGCTCGCGAGACCATGGACGTGTATGCGCCCCTGGCCGACCGTCTGGGCATGAGCTCCATTAAATGGGAGCTCGAGGACCTGTCCTTCTTCTACCTGGAGCCCGATGCCTACCAGCGCATCGCACGCATGGTGGCGGAGTCGCGCGAGGTCCGTGAGCGCTATCTGGCCGAGACCATCAAGACGCTCACCGACGAGCTCAACCGCATTGGCCTGGAAGACTTCCAGATCAACGGCCGTTCCAAGCACTATTGGTCCATCTACCAAAAGATGAAGCGCAAGGGCAAGGAATTCTCCGAGATCTACGACCTGGTGGCACTGCGCGTCATCACGCATTCGGTGCGCGATTGCTACTCCACGCTCGGCGCGGTGCACACGCTGTGGCACCCCATGCCCGGCCGCTTTAAAGACTATATCGCCATGCCCAAGGTCAATAACTACCAGTCGCTCCACACGACGGTCATCGGCCCCACGGCTCGCCCGCTCGAGATTCAGATTCGAACCTATGAGATGCATGAGCAGGCCGAGTACGGCATTGCCGCCCACTGGCTATATAAGAAGTCGGGCGGATCGTCTGCTTCCAAGACCAATGACGCTCAACGTTTGGACGACCAGATCAACTGGCTCAAGCATTCGCTCGATTGGGCGGCTTCCGACGAGATCACCGATGCCAAGGAATACCTGCATTCGCTGAAGGTCGACCTCTTCGATCAGGAGATCTTTGTCTTTACGCCCAAGGGCGAGGTCATGGCGCTTCGTGCCGGCTCCACGCCGCTCGACTTTGCCTACGCCGTTCACACCGAGGTGGGAAACCATTGCGTCGGCGCCAAAATCAACGGTGCGGTGGCTCCGCTCACGCACGAGATTAAGACGGGTGACCGTGTCGAGATTCTGACTAACAAGAGTTCCAAGCCGTCGCGTGATTGGCTCAAGATCGTTAAGACACCTTCCGCCAAGTCAAAGATCCGCCGCTATTTTGCCGCTGCGACCAAGGACGACGACGCTGCTGCTGGTCGCGATATGCTGGCTAAGGACCTGCGTAAGCGTGGCTATGGCATTTCTACGCCGCGTTCGACGCGTGCGCTCAACGCCGTGGCGGAGCAGTTTAACTTCAAGCAGCTCGAGGACCTGTTTGCCGCCGTCGGCGCCGGCAAGGTTGCCCCGCGCGCTGTGGGCAATAAGGTCGAGCAAATCTTGGACCCCAAGCCCGAGGAACAGCTCACCAAGGCCGAGGCTATCGCCGAGGTCGTGAAGCAGCCTGCTCGCGGCTCCAACCGCAAGCCGCAAAAGCGCGGCAAGAGCGCCAGTAACGGCATTATCGTCAAGGGCGAGAGCAACAGCGGCCTACTGGTCCGTCTGGCTCATTGCTGCAACCCCGTGACGGGCGACGACATCGTCGGCTTCATCACGCGCGGTCGTGGCGTTTCGGTGCATCGCGCCAACTGTCCCAACGTCAAGGGTCTTATGGAGCATCCCGAGCGCATGATCGAAGTGGAGTGGGACGGCGCTGCCGACACCCTCTTCCAGGTCGAGATCGTGGTCGAGTGCCTGGACCGCATGGGCCTTCTCAAGGATGTCACCATTGCCATTGGCGATGCGGGCGGCAATATCCTTTCTGCCGCCACGTCGACCAACCGCGAGGGTATTGCAACCCTGCGCTTTATGGTCGAGATCTCGGACGCGAGTGGTCTGGATCCGCTGCTGGCCTCCATCAGCAGCGTTGACTCGGTCTACGACGCGCGCCGCCTGATGCCCGGTGAGGGTGGAGCCCAGCTTAAGCGCCGCGTTTAGTCGCGACGAACGTGCCACATTATCGATATTCGCTACACTCGAGGCATCGTTTGATGCCTCGAGTTCTATAGAGAGGAGAGGGACATGAGCGCTGTGTCCTTGGATTTAACTCCCAAGGGATCGGTCGAGATCGAGACGCTCGTAAACGGTCCCATTCAGACCAATAGCTATGCTGTTATTTCGGACAATGAGTGCGTGATTATCGACCCCGCATGGGAAGGCGAACGCCTGGTGGAGCATATTCGAGCCGAGCATCCCGGCGTACGCTTGTTTGGCGCCGTATGCACTCATGGCCATGCCGATCATGTTGGTGGTGTTGTAGGCGTGCGAACCACCGTTGGCGAGGGCTGTCAGTATGAGCTGTGTGCTAAGGATGCGGCGGTGCCGCATGCGAACATCGAGGAACAGCGAGCTATGTGGGGCATTGAGACGCCTGACCCCGGGGAGCCGACACGCCTGCTCGCCGAGGGCGATGCTATCGAGGTGGGCGATATCTACCTGCAGGTGATCGAGACGCCAGGGCATACGCCGGGCGGGATCGTCTTGTTTGCTGCCACCGAGCAGGGGAACATTGCCTTTGTGGGCGACACCCTGTTTCCGGGTGGGCACGGCCGCACCGATCTTTCTGGAGGAGACGAGGCGGCGATTCTGCGCTCGCTCTCCAAGCTCGCCCGGCTTCTCCCGCCCGATACCGTTTGCCTAACCGGCCATGGCGATTCGACCACCATGGCACGCGAGCTCATGCAGAACCCTTTCATGCGGATGTAGCTTAATAGTCGGCTTTTGAAGCACGAGAAGCGTCCAAACGTCAAGCTATTTTTCCCCAACGGGTCGATTCCGTAGGGCAAACGGTCAAAAAAGTCTGTTTGGACGATATTCGTGAACAAACGAACGTTTATGCTCGGGTGCGCCGTGGTAAAATCTCAGGCGTTATCGGAGCAACCTTACAGGAGGTTTCTTTTATGCTCGTCAACGCAGCAGACATGCTCAAGAAGGCCGAGGCCGGCAAGTACGGTCTTGGTGCCTTCAACACCAACAACCTCGAGTGGACCCTGGCTATTCTCCAGGCCGCCGAGGAGGCCAAGTCTCCGCTGATCCTTCAGTGCACCGCTGGTGCCGCTAAGTGGATGGGCGGTTTCAAGGTCTGCGCCGACATGGTCAAGGCTGCCGTCGAGGCCACGGGCGTTACCGTTCCCGTCGCCCTTCACCTCGATCACGGTTCTTACGAGGACTGCTTTAAGTGCATCGAGGCCGGCTTCACGTCCATCATGTATGACGGCTCTCACGAGGAGACCTTCCAGCTTAACCTCGACCGCACCAAGGAGCTCGTTGAACTTGCCCACTCCAAGGGCATGTCCATCGAGGCCGAGGTCGGCGGCATCGGCGGCACCGAGGACGGCGTGACCTCCAGCGGCGAGCTCGCTGATCCTGCTGAGTGCAAGCAGATCGCTGACCTGGGCGTCGACTTCCTCGCCTGCGGCATCGGCAACATCCACGGCGTGTACCCCGCCGACTGGGCTGGCCTTTCCTTCGAGCGCCTGGGCGAGATCAAGGCCCAGACCGGCGACCTGCCCCTCGTCCTGCACGGTGGCACCGGCATCCCCGAGGATCAGATCAAGAAGGCCATCTCCCTGGGCATCTCCAAGATCAACGTCAACACCGACCTGCAGCTCGTCTTCGCCAAGGGCGTCCGCGAGTACATCGAGGCTGGCAAGGATCAGCAGGGCAAGGGCTTTGACCCCCGCAAGCTCCTCAAGCCTGGTCGCGACAACATCGTTGCCCGCACCAAGGAGCTCATGGAGGAGTTTGGCTCCGTCAACAAGGCGTAAGTAGCGGTTTAACTTCCCGCCGGAGGCCCCGTTTCCCCTACGCTGTTTCCCTCGCGCTCACCTGGCTTCGCCAGAAGTCGCGCGACGGAATCAGCTCCGGGGAAACGGGGCCTCCTTCGTTAACTCGCTACAGGGTTACTGGGCTGAATTAAGATGGCTACTGGCTTTGCCAGAAGTCGCGCGACGGAAACAGCTCCGGGGAAACGGGGCCTCCTTTGTTAACTTGCTACAGGGTTACTGGTCTGATTTTAGTTATATGGTTACCGTTCAGCGGTGTTGATGGCTCCCTTGTTGGGGCTTTCTTTTTATCTCGCTACAATGGGCTTCAAGCGTTCTAGTGACTTGGAGTTTTGGTATGGCTGTTATTAATGTGCTGCCTTCGGATGGGAAGGTTATTGACGAGGGTCCAGTTGGTTGCTCTGCTGATGTTTGCTGTGATGACTTTCGTCATCTCGATGTTGGACTGCCGCCCGAGATTCTTCGTCTTATGGATGCCGGGTATTTGACGCAGGCTGTTGCTGCCTGCGATCGCCTTTTGGAGCAGAACCCCGAGCCTTCGCTGGCTGCTTGTGTTCGTGCCGAGCGGTATCGCATGCTCGAGACGCCGCTTCATTTTTCGGTGTCGCGCGACCAGGCTATTGCGATGATTCGCGAGGAGTGGCCAGAGTTTACCGAAGAGCAGTTTGATGACCTGATTAATCGTAAGCGTATTGACTGGCGCTTTATCGATGGCGAACTGTTCGTTCTCGACAACTTCCTCGATTCGCTTCGCGTATATCCCAAAGAGGTTCCCGGCATGCGGCCCGATTCTACGGACGGAATAGCACTGCGCAACGAGATGCTCAAGGAGATGGAGTCACAAAACGGATTGGCTCGCGTCATTACGCTTAAAGCGTCCGTGTCTGTCCCCGGCGCTCTGGAAGGGGAGACCGTTCGCGCGTGGCTACCCGTTGCCGCCGCCTGTCGTCAACAGTCTCATATCGAGGTTCTCGATATGACGCCGGAGGGTGCTGTTGCCCCCGCGAATGCTTCGGCGCGTACCGCCTCGTGGTCTTCTTCGAGTGAGCGCTCATTCTCGGTGACCTATCGCTATCAAATTGATGCCGCTTATCGTGATGTCTATGGGGGTGCGCTTCCGGTGCATCCTTGCATGGACGCGCCACTGCCCGTGGACACCTCCGAGGACCGTCCGCACATTGCATTCACGCCGTATCTACAGCAGCTGACAGCCCGTGTCATTGACGGGCTCGAGGATCCGCTCGATCGCGCCCGTGCTATCTATGATTACCTGACGCAGTACATCGACTATCGCTATCAGCCGCCGTACTTGCTTTTGGGATCTATTGCCGATGACTGCGCGCATTCGCTCCGCGGCGATTGCGGCGTTATGGCGCTCACGTTTATCACCATGTGCCGTATCGCGGGCGTGCCTGCCCGTTGGCAGAGCGGCCTGTATGTTGCGCCCGATTCGGTGGGGTCGCACGACTGGGCAGAGTTCTATACGCCGCAGACCGGATGGCTCAACGCCGACGTGTCATTTGGATCTTCTGCTCGCAGGATGGGGGAGGAGTGGCGCCGCCGTCACTACTTTGGCAATCTCGACCCGTGGCGTATGGTGGCCAACAATCGATTCCAGGCAGAGTTTGAGCCCTCTTTCGACGGCATGCGCGAGGACCCTTACGATAACCAGATGGGTGAGGCTTCGGTCGACGGTCGCGGATGCCGTCGGCGCGAGATGCTCCGCACGGTCGAACTCATCGAAATGCTCGAAGTTCCATTTTCGGACTAATCGGTAGAAAGCTGTGATAAACTAACTCACGCATTGCGTGCCCGAGTGGCGGAATTGGCAGACGCAGTGGACTCAAAATCCACCGTTGGCAACAACGTGCGAGTTCGAGTCTCGCCTCGGGCACCATACATGCAAGTGAGCGTTCAAGGGGGTTGCGGCCCCCTTTTTCGTGCCGAACTCGCGTGAGCGCGCGAAGCGTTAAGCAAACAGGCCTGTGGCCTGTTTGTAGCGGAGCGTGGCGAGGGCGCCACGCGCCCGAAGCCCGGGGCTTCGCGAAGCGAAGGCCCTTCGAGTCTCGCCTCGAGCACCATACATGCAAGCGAGCGTTCAAGGGGGTCAAGGTCCCTTTTTCGTGTACGTAATGTGATAACGCGCTGTACGTGTTATTATTCGCAAGGCGTTGTTCCCGCAATGCCCTAAAGAGGAACCTGAGGGTTCCCACCTTTTGGCGCCAATGAGCAGCTGACTGGTCATACAACTTAGATTCCCTTCCTCAAATCGAGGAAGTCTATGTGTACGACCTGGTTGCTGAGAAGCGCCGGGTTATTTTTTTATGAATGGAGGTAGGGAAAATAGCTAAGTCTGATGACACCCGCATCAACGACGAGATCACTGCATCTTCGTGTCGTTTGATTGGCGTCGATGGCTCTCAGCTCGGCCTGTTCGCCATCCGCGATGCCCAGCGCGTCGCCGACGATCAGGGTCTCGACCTGGTCGAGATCGCTCCCAACGCGGAGCCGCCGGTCTGCAAGGTCATGGACTACGGTAAGTTCAAGTACCAGCAGGCCATGAAGGCCAAGGCTGCTCGTAAGAACCAGTCCAAGGTCGAGGTCAAGGAAATGAAGTTCCGACCCAAGATCGACGTTGGCGACTACGAGACCAAGAAGGGCCACGTTCTGCGTTTCCTCAAGAAGGGCGCACGCGTTAAGATCACCATCATGTTCCGCGGCCGTGAGATGGCTCACCCGGAGCAAGGCCTTAACGTTCTCGAGCGTCTCGCCGAGGATCTCAAGCCTTACGCTACGGTCGAGTCCAAGCCTAAGATGGAAGGCCGTAACATGCTTATGCTGCTCGCCCCGATTAAGGGCGCCTTCGATGAGGATAAAGCGGCAAGCGATAGCAAGTAACTAGTGTTCTGTAACCGATTAAGGAGTATTTCATGCCTAAGATGAAGTCCCACAGCGGCACCAAGAAGCGTTTCCGCAAGACTGGTACCGGCAAGCTTATGCGCGCCAAGGCTTTCAAGAGCCACATCCTGAGCAAGAAGTCCACCAAGCGTAAGCGTGGCTTCCGTCAGGAGACCGAGATCGCCGCTGCCGACCGCAAGGTCATCAAGTCGCGTCTCGCCTAAGTTCGCGTTCCCGTTTTTCGTTTTACCGTCTAGGAGTTGATAGAACATGGCACGTATTAAGCGCGCTGTTGCCGCCAAGAAGAAGCGCCGTACCGTTATGCACCGTGCGAAGGGTTACTACGGTGCCGCTTCGCGTACTTACAAGCATGCTAAAGAGCAGGTCCAGCACTCCCTGCAGTATCAGTATCGTGATCGCCGCAACAAGAAGCGCGAGATCCGTTCTCTCTGGATCACCCGTATCAACGCTGCTGCTCGCCTGAACGACATCTCTTACTCTCAGTTCATGCACGGCCTGAAGGTTGCCGGCATCGAGCTCGACCGCAAGGTCCTGGCTCAGATGGCTTACGAGGACATCGAGTCCTTCAACGAGCTGGCTGCCATTGCCAAGAAGGCTCTCGAGGCCTAATAGATTCTCTTGAATCGCTAGGGGAGTGTCGCGTTGTGCGCGGCGCTCCCTCTTTTTATCTGAAGCGCGGTTTACATTGCTAAAAGCGCTGGTAGATAGACACTTACAGGTGACCGATCTCTATATATTTCTAAACCAAAGGGTCATCATCTGATACGTGCGGAAGATCCGCACCAGTCTTTCTATTAGCTATAGAAAGCGATAAGTTGTGTAGGACTTGTGAAGAGTGGAATTGACGTCCCACATCGCTTCGCGGTCTGGCAATATATCTCCTTGCCGCGCGGCCCGGTCGGACCGGATCAGCCGCAGAGCGTGCACCTTGAGAACCGGATACTGCGAGGATGGACACATTCAGTGTCGCATCC
>CAUGNZ010000004.1 GCA_959601045.1 uncultured Collinsella sp. | reverse complement strand
TGAACCAAATGGCCAGCAAAGTAGAGCTTGGCACCCACTAAAGCCCATTACTTGCTCAGGATGACCAGGAAGGTCAAGAGAAGTAGGAGAAGGATAATCCTATCCATCTGACTACCCCCTGCCTTGTAGAACCGCGGCCCGGAATACAGCTGGCTTCGGAGAACAAGGCAGAGGACGACACACCGCCGCGTCCAGCTAAAATTTAAACAGAAATACGTACGCATGTTCGCGTTTCGTGGTACACTGTATCTACCAGAATAAGACAGAGTGAAAGTCGCTTCGGAGGCCCCCAATGGTACGAAGCGCCGGCGCCGCGGATCCCTGCTGCCCCGACCCTGGCTTAGCCGGCGCACGCGACGCCGACTGACCGGCGGGATGCCGGTTGAAGCTACGCAATACCGGCATGTTGAAACCACTCGTCCTCCGGCGTGCGGATCATAGCATGTCGACTAAACCGAAGGGGCATACATCATGGACAATTCCAACGCAAGCCAGCAGATCGCTTTGTACGAGGACCCCGACCACGCAGTCCACCTTGACGTGCGCGTCGACGGCGATACGGTCTGGCTAACCCAGCAGCAGATGGCGACGTTGTTCGGGCGCGGAGTGCCGACTATCTCCAAGCACATTCATTCCGCAGCAAAGGAAGAGCTTGCCGGAATTCGAACTATTTCATTTTTTGAAATAGTTCGCTTAGAGGGAACAAGAACGGTCAAACGTCAGGTCGAGCACTACAACCTCGACATGATCATCTCGGTTGGCTACCGCGTGAAGTCTCAGCAGGGCGTGTACTTCCGCCGGTGGGCAAATGGCGTGCTCAAGCAGCATCTACTCCAGGGATACTCCATCAACCAAAAGAGACTCGAGGCGCTCGGAACGGTCTTCAAGGTCCTCGAGAGGTCGAGTACTCCGGAACTCTCCGGTGCGGCAGAAATTCTACAGAAGTACCTTCCGAGCCTGACTCTGCTCGATGAATACGACACGGGAAGGATGAAGGCGCCCCAGGGCAACGAGCCCAACTGGGAGCTCGGTTACACCGAAGCCCTCGAAGTCGTCCGCAGCCTACCGTTCTACTCGTCGTCCACCCTGTTCGGACGAGAGCGGGACAACCAGTTCGCCGGAATCATCAGCGCCCTCTATCAGGGCTTTGGCGACCAAGACCTATATCCCTCCGTTCAAGCAAAGGCCGCCAACCTTCTCTACCTCGTAGTGAAGGACCATCCATTCTTGGATGGCAACAAGCGCTCTGCAGCGGCGCTCTTCATTCACTTCCTCGACAAGAACGGGATGCTGCGCAACGGCGAAAGACTCCGCGTGGAGGGCAACGCGCTCGCGGCCATGACGCTCATGATTGCCCTCTCTGACCCAAGCGAGAAGGACTCCATGGTTACGCTGGTGGAGAATTTCATCGCGTAGCGCCTTCGCCCGAGCACCAGAATCGACGTTCCTTCATATAGCAGATGCAAACGAGGAAAGGGCCATCAAAGTAAGGCACCGTCATGGCGAGGGAGGTGCCGCAATGAGTCGTTCCATGAAAAGCCATATAAGCCTACAATTGTCATCAGATGTAGGCTTATATGGCTTTCGAGGGGAGGTCGGCATGGTGATCACCTACCGGGAGGCGCTGGCTGAACTCGGGAGCAGGTACCGCGTTCGCAAGGCGGTGTCGGAAGGGACGCTCCACCCCGTCGGCCGAGGGATGTACTCGACCAACCGGGACGAGGACGCCCTCGCCGTGATCGCGAAGCGCTACCCCGGGGGCATCCTGACCGGGCAGACCGCGCTCTACGCCCACGGGCTCGTGACCGCGCCCCCCGACCAGATCGACCTGGCCACGAAGCGCGGTGGGACCAAGATACGCGACGCCGCCGTGCGCCAGCACTTCATCCCGGAGGGATGGCTGGGCGTCGGGAGGTCGACCGTCTCGGTGGACGGGACCGAGCTTGCCGCTTACGACCCCGAGCGCATGCTCCTCGAGCTCATGCGCTCGCGCAACAAGCTGCCCTACGACCTCTACCGGGAGGCCGTCGCCTCGTTCCGCAGGCGGTCGGAGCGGCTGGACATATACAGGCTGCAGGACTACGCGGAGGCAATCCCGCACGGCGAGGCACACCTCGAGCGCGCCATGGAGGAGGTATTCTGATGGACCTGAACGAGATGAGGGCGCGCTACGAGCGCGAGGAGGGCTACTCCTGCCTCAACGCGACCGCGCGCGTCTGCCAGGACGTGATCCTCTCAAAGCTGGCGGCATCCAGCATGCGCGACCGAGTGACGGTCAAGGGAGGGGTCCTGATGTGCGCGCTGTCGGGGAGCGGGCGCCGCGCAACCCAGGACATAGACCTCGACTTCGTGCGGTACCCGATGAACGACGCCTCCATTCGCTCCTTTGTGTCCGCCCTCTCGAACCTCGGCGACGGCGTAACCGTCCGCATCGCCGGCGAGATAGAGGAGCTGTCGCAGCAGGACTACAAGGGCAGGCGCGTCAACCTCAAGGTCAGCGACGGGCGCAGCACGTTCGACACGAAGCTCGACCTGGGGGTCCACGCGAGCGCTGCGATGGAGCAGGACGAGCTGTGGTTCGACGTGGCACACCGGCAGGAGGGCGTCTGCCTGCTTGCGAACTCGAAAGAGCAGGT
Organism: uncultured Collinsella sp.; assembly: GCA_959601045.1. GTDB lineage: Bacteria > Actinomycetota > Coriobacteriia > Coriobacteriales > Coriobacteriaceae > Collinsella. Next base: position 94,022 of record CAUGNZ010000004.1, on the reverse strand, counting down.
GTTCGCCGAGAAGCTCAAGTCCCTGCTGCGCCACGGCATCCGAACGGCCCCGGAAACTCGTTTCATGGAGCGTTTCATGGAAAATCCCCCCCCCCAATCTAGCAACGGTTCAGAGTCTACTAGATTGGGGGGACGCGAGCCAAGTCGACAAGGGCAGTTAACCGGCGGCTATTCATGCCTCGATTTAGAACCGCTCGAGAATCTCCGCGGCGTTCTCTCGCAGATAGATATCTAGGTCCGGCACGGCAAACTGCACGTAGCCCCTCTGCGGAGCTTGAATAACCTCTCTTTGAAGCAGCTTAGCCCTAATAGAGCTGACCTCATTGGTCTTTTTACCCATGCGTTTAGCAATCTCAGATGATTTGGACTGCTGCTTATCCTCGCACATGGCCAAAAGGTATTTGATATCGTTGAGTCCAAGTCCAGAAATCGCGGGCTCGTGAACAACATCGTGAAAACGAGCCTCTGCCAGCGCAATGCCTTCGGTGACGTCGCCCTCGCTCACAATGGCACTTTTGGCACGATGCAAGTTGGCGCGTTGCCAAATGGAGTAACCGACCAGTTGCACCAGATAGGCATAGCCCTTAGTGGCCTTAGCGGCTCTCGACAGAAGATCGTCCTCTATGGTCAAACCAGTCGCGACAAAGCTATCGCCCATAGAGAGCGCTACCTCCACCTGGTTGATAGGCGCCAGATCTTCGGAGAGGGCACGACGCAAGAACGTAAGCGCCTTGCCGTTAATAAGATCCATAACGCCGGCGGGTAAGCCGGCAAAGGCAAGTGCGATATCTACTTATATCGAATAATATCGAGCTGTATAAGCTTGTATAAACTTATCGCGGAAGTATCGAGCTTTCGTAATATGACTTAGTTAGTAGTCCACCATTGCTTTCTTCCAAGCTCATAGCGAAAGAAAGTTCAGGACTTCCTAAACCCATTGCCTTAGACCGAGAAATACTCACTCTCGGCAGATAGGTTTGGCCCCAACCACGGATCGCCATCGAGGAAGAACTCTGGCCAGCGCTGCATGAACAGCGCTTGCTCGCGCTTCCAGCGGCGCAGCTTTTTCTCGTTGGCCTCTTCCCTGCCGCGCGAGGTGAACTCGTAGTGATACAGCTCGGCATAGGGCGTATAGATGGTTCGATAGCCCGCCTCCCACACGCGCAGACAAAAGTCCGCGTCGTTAAAGCCGACGGCGAATTCCTCGTCGTAGCCTCCGACCCGCTCAAATACGTCGCGTCGGACCATCTGACAGGCACCCGTTACGGCGCTAAAGTTGCCCGGGCGCACAGCGCGGGCAAGATAGCCCTCGCGCTTTGCCGAGAAGTCCTGGTTGGCATGGGCAAGTGCGCCACGCACGCCAATCAAAATGCCGGCATGCTGCACCAGATGATCGGCAAAGTAGAGTTTGGCGCCCACCACGCCCGCATCGGGACGCTGCAGATAGCCCATCATCTCTTCGATAAAGTCCGGGCTTATGACCTCGGTATCGTTGTTCAGCAGCAGCAGGTAGTCACCCTTGGCGTGCTTCACACCAAAATTGATGATCTGAGAGTAATTGAACTCGCCCGGCCAGTACACAACGCGCGCGATGCCCTTGCCTTCGGATGCTGCAGCCACGCGCTCTGGCAGGGTTTCGTAATACGCAAACGTCTCCGGGGCTTCACTGTTGTTCTCCACCAAGACGATCTCGTAATTGGTATACGTGGCCTTCTGGGCGATCGACATCACACAGGCATCGAGCGTCTCAATGTGATCCTTGGTGGGGATCACAATGCTCACCAGCGGCGCAGGCTCCGGCAGCGCATGGCGCATGCGGTAGACAAACGGCGTCTCGGTCTCCTCGACCGTTCCGTGAACGCCCAGCGCGTTAAAGTGGCGCTGCAGCGCAAGACGACCCGCTTCAATGGCATACGGCTTGCTATCGGCAGAGCCATCGGCGGTCGATCCCGGATGCACGCGCCAGTGATACAGCACATGCGCAACGTGCTCAAAGCGCGCGCCGGCTGCAAGGCAGCGAAGCGTCAAGTCGTAGTCCTGGGCGCCCGCAACGTCTTCTGGGGACATACCAATGTGATCGATGAGCGCCTTCTCCACCATCAGGAAATGCGTCACGCAGTTATGGCTATAGAGCAGGTCGACGTTGAGTACGGTCTTAAAGACCGGCTGGCCCCACTCCCCCGTTTTCTGGAACATGTCCTCATCACAGAACAGGACCTGGGGACGCTCGCCCTCGGCCGCCTTGTTCAGCGCGGAAACATACTGGAATAACGCGTCCGGTTCCAGAATGTCATCGTGGTCCAAGAAAGCGATGTAGTCGCCTGTCGCTTGCTCGATACCTGCGTTGGTGTTGACCACAATGCCGCCGTTGCCGGGAAGCTCGATGCGACGGATGCGCTCGTCGTTGGCACCTGCCGCAAGGGTGGCCACCGCGTCCCATTCGGGCGAGGCGTCCATAAGCAGCAATTCCCAGTTGTCATAGCTCTGGGCTTGCACCGATTCCAGCAGCTCGCGCAGGTAGACCCGATCAGTCTTGTAGCACGGCACCACAATGCTCACGAGCGGTCTATAGGCAAAGGCCGCCGAAGCGACACGCTGGCACGCCAAATCGCCCGGCTTTGCGCGATGCTGCTCAAACCAACGTCGATAAGCTGCGTCGTCTGCACGCGCGTCCTTCATACGGTTCCAGCTGTCGTCGACCATGCCGTTGTACAGGCGACCATCCATGGCGCAAAACCCGCTTTGGATCCGCTCTGTGGGATCGCTCACGATCGCGACAAAATCTCGTATATCCTGAGGCATCTCAACACTCAGATACGATTTATTGATGCGGCATCCGTTCTGCTGCGGAACATCGACCTGCGATTCAAACACATGCACGGTAACATCGATGGCATTCATATGCGTATCGAAGATCTGGAGCTCAGGCGCGCACTGGGGGTCTCCCGCCCAGGTAACCTCATAGCGCCACACCGCGCCGACGTCTGCCGGCAAATAGCGAATGGCATCGATCTCGTAGCGGCCGCAGTGTTCGCCACGCTGCGCATCGCGGATAAGCGCGCACAGCGCAGGCTTTGCTTTGTAGTTAATCTTGGATTCCAATTTGGCCACGCGGCTATCGAGACGAATAGAGCCCAACCTTTGGCCACCGGATGCAAAAACGGCATCCATCGACGAGCCATCCAAAAACGGAAGCACCAAAACGGCGAGCTCGCGCTCGTAATCGGAAACAGAAGGGCATAGCGCCAGCACACGGCCATGATCGACCGGGAGCACCAGTGACGGCAAACAAGAACCGCTCGTAGTCGCATGGGCAAACGCCTGAGAGGCCTCCCGCTCAATAAGCGCGGCGACATCCTGACCGGCAAAACGAAGCAGCACAAAAAGACGGCCCTGGCTGCGGCAAAATGCCAAACGCTTGATACTCATCTACACTTCTCGCTTTCCCAGGGCGTTCGCTGCCACGCGCTTGCAGGCACCCAGGCGCCCAAACCTCAAGACATCGTAATCGAACATGAGCTTTTTGCACGCACGGACATTGGGGGCCTTGCTGGTAAGCGCCGCACGCACCATAGCAGCAACAGAAGGAGCGCATTGTGCGAGCGCAGCATCGCTGCCCACGGCAGAACCGGCAAGCGCCGTGGCAACGGCAGCAAACACCTTGCCGCAATCCGTACTCAACAGCCTGAGCGCATCGTACAGCACCAGATCGCAGAGGAAGTACGCCAGGTCATCGGCATGCTGAGCATCGAGACCGTCGCGCTGCCAGTCAGCCAGCACCGCAGAGTAAATCTTCACGTGCTCCAGCAGACGCGTCTCGTCGTCGTAGCGCATGGTGTCCATGAGCGAACCCTTGCGCGCCACGCGGTAATCATACAGCTTGTTCGAGATAAGCGCGGTCTTGTGCGAACGACCGTACACGGCAAAATCGAAGACCTGGTCCTCGCCATACTTAACGGTTTCGTCGAACACGATCCCGTTGCCCAGCAAAAACTCACGCTTGCAGGCGGTGCGCCATGCAAACGGGCGAGATGCTTCCTTAAACAGTAGGTCGGAGCTATAGCCTTCAAACGACACATCGCGCGGGCTCAGCACATAGTTAAGCCACGGATACCCCGCCTCAAGCGGATACGGATTCGCGCCAAAGGTCAAAACGTCGCAGTCCTCGCGCTCAAAGGCATCGACGATCACGCGGCATGCATCGGGCGTAAATCGGTCGTCGGAATCCAAAAACGCAACGATAGGCGCCGTGGACGCGGCGATGCCTGCATTACGCGCACTCGACAGGCCGCCGTTCTCCTTATCGACCAGCGTAAAGCGCGCGTCCTTTTCGCAATAGGCAGCCGCAATATCGCGCGAGCCGTCCGGCGAGCCATCGTTGACCAGCACGCCTTCCCAATCGGGCATGTCCTGCGCAAGCAGGGAGTCCAGGCACCAGGCCAGGCACTCCTCCACTTTATAGATGGGAACGACAACGGAAATCTTGGGGGTAGCCATAGTCACTCGCTCCTACTGTGCGGCCGGAACGTCATCGGGGTGCGGGTTGTCGCCGTAGGTGCACTGATATGTCAGCACACGCCAGACCAGCGGCAGGCCGCCAATCTTAAAGTAATGCTTAAACGTATTGAGCTTGCCCGGCTTCTTAAAGTCAAAGCGCGAATCGATATAGGCGCGGGGCGACTTGACCATCAGGCGCAAGTCGGTCTCGCCACGCGGATCAAACAGCGACAGATCAAAGCGACCGGCATCCCAGTCGGCCTTGAGCTCGGACGAGGCTTTCTTCCAAAACTGCTCGCGCAGTTCATCGACCAGGCGCTCATCGTTCCAACGGTACGTATCGACCTTCATGCGCATTAAAATACCCTGAAGCTGAGCCTTAAGCTCGGGGCGTTCATCCAAAAAGCGCTGCATCTCGGCGTATTCGTCGCACACGCAAAATACCTTGTTGGGCGAATTAACGGAGCTCTTCTCGTTGTCTTGGCGATAGCACAAAATGGGGTCCGCGATAAACGCAGCACGCTCGGCGCATGCCCAGACCTTAAAGTTAAAACCCGCATCCTGATACGAGGCACCCGGCGTGGGAAGGAAGCGAATCTGATTGTCGTTGAGGAACGCGCGCCGATAGATAGCCGACCAAATGGAAGGTTTGCGGTAGAAGATGCCCGGGCGATCGACGGGGCGATACGCGGCGCCCGTCATATGCTCGTCGATAATCCCAAACAGCTCACGTCGCTCGCTGGGCGTGGACCAATACAGATAAAAGTCGCCCTTTACCGCATCGGCATGCTCAGCATCGGCCTTGGCGACCAGCTTTTGAAGCGAATCCTCAAACATAAAGTCGTCGGACTCAAGGATGCCCACGTACTCACCGCGCGCCATCTCCAGGCCACGGTTCATCGAGTCGCCGTAGCCGCTGTTGGCCTTGTCGATCATCTTTACACGGGGGTCGTGCTCCATGTACTCGCGGATGATATCCGGCGAGCTATCGGTGGAGCCGTCGTTGATGCAGATGATCTCGATGTCATTGAGCGTCTGCGCCACGGCGGAATCGAGGCACACGCGCAGATAGCGCTCGACATTGCAAATGGGGACAAGCAGCGAAACTTTAGGGGTATCAGAGTTCTGCAAGAGAACCTCCCGTTGAATAGCGTGTAACAGGGTTATTTTAGCAGCCGAGTTGCGGCGGGCGGCAGCGCTTGGAATTATAGAAAGCGCTCCAGGCAGGCTTTGAGACCGCGAGTCGAAAGATAGAACAGCGTGGCGTCTGCCATCGAAACGCCCGAGGTCGCCGCAACGAGCTTGTGGGCAACACGGCGAACGGCACCCTTAGCAGGCATATCCGCCCACTCCGTTCCCAAAAACGTCGTGAGGTCCATGTTGACGCGAGCCGCCACGCGATGGAAGTCATCGGCATCCAAGCGCGCCAGATCGAACACAATTAGGTCCAAAAACCAAGTTATCAGCTCGCCGGGACACAGGTCCAAAAGACCATAGGCCGCCCAGTCTTCCAAGACCTCCTCGAGCATCTTCATGTGGGCGTCAAGCTTTTTGGCGCGCGCCTCGGCACTGTTGAACTCGTGCGTCGCCGATTCGCTCTCCATCACGTAGTGGTAGAACTTGTCAGGCATGACGACGGTCCTGCGGGCAAGCGCATAAGCCGCAAATTGGAAGACGACGTCCTCGCCCAAAGCCAAACCGGGGGCGAAGCGAATGCCTTCGCGATTGAGCAGCTCGCGCGAAAAAGCCGCACGGCAGGCATAGGGCTGCGCATTCGAATGGAACAGCAGTTGAGGATCGCGGGCGCCGAAGGTACCAGCTTTGGGGCTCATGAGTTGCTGGACGCGTTTGGGGGCAGCATCGGCAGGTTCACAGACGCCGCCAAAAACGGCGGCCTCGGCATCCGCAGACTCCATGGCATGCAGCACGCGCTCGACCGTCTGGGCATCGATGTAATCGTCGGCGTCCACAAAAAAGACGGTCCCGCCCACGGCGGCATCGATGCCGGCATTTCGAGCACACGAGACGCCCGCGTTTTCCTGGTCAATCACCAGTACGCGATCGTCGGCCTGCGCGATCCGACGCAACACGTTCAACGAATCATCAGTCGAACCGTCGTTGACACACACAACCTGAATCGAGCGCTCGGACTGGGCCAGCAGCGAATCGAGGCATCGCTGAATGGAGCGCGCAGAGTTGTAAACGGGGACGACAATGGTAGCTTTAGGACGCGAGGCCTCTCCCATGTCGACCTACCCCCTCAGCGATTCGATGAGGAAGGCAGCAACCACGCCTGGGCCTCCAACCGAGGCGTAATACTTAGCACGCCCCAAGGCACCATCCGTCGCAAAACTCGGATGCTCGTCAACCCAGCCCTCAGGATCTTTGAGAATGGCAGCGAGATTCGCGCGCTTCCACGGCTTGAGGTCGTCAAGCGAAAACTCCCCCGCGTCCAAGGCCGCCTGAAATTCCTTGGCCATCTGCACCAGGAACTCCTTATAGAACTTAGGCGCCAGGCGCACGTAGTTCCACATATACGAATCGTACTTAATGAGCTGATTGAACTTGAGCATGCGCGCGACATCGCCGCTTGCGTGGTCGCGGGCATAATCCTCTCGAATCCAACGCTCAATCTCGGCATACTCGGTATTGACGCAAAAGACCTTAGCCGAAGAATTGACCGAGGAATTCTCGTTGTCCTGGCGATACGACAAAACGGCATCATGCAGGTAAACAGCCTTATCGGCGCACGCGATCACCTTAAAGGCGAATGACGTGTCCTGAAAGGATGCCCCCGGAGTCGGCAGGAACGTAATGCCGTTGCGCTCAAGAAAATCGCGACGGTACACGGCCGACCAAATCGACGGCTTTTGCTTAAAGAACTGCGTCGTATCGCTCGGGTGCACCGGCTTGCCACAGTCCTTGGCTTTAAACATCTCGTGCAGTGAACGGCGCTCCTCGGGCTTAGACCAGTAGAAATCAAAGTTCGCCTTCGCAAAGTCGGCATTATTGGTATCGGCGGCCGAGACAAGTTTTTCGAGTGCGTCGGGCGCCATAAAGTCATCGGACTCCAAGATGCCAACGTACTTGCCACGCGCCATCTCCAGCCCGCGGTTCATCGAGTCGCCGTAGCCGCTGTTGGCCTTGTCGATCATCTTGACGCGCCCATCGCGCTCCATATACTCGCGGATGATATCTGGCGAGCTATCGGTGGAGCCGTCATTGATGCAGATGATCTCGATGTCCTTGAGCGTCTGCGCCAGGGCGGAATCAAGACACTCGCGCAGGTAGCGCTGAACATTGTAAATGGGAATAAGCAGCGACAGAACAGGGCTGCCAGAGGCGTTAGTAGACAAATGTGCTCCTTAGGAAATACCTGTCGTTTCATGGTATCAAAGGGCCAGCGCGCCAGCGGGCGTTTATATAATCTATGGAGCTCAACCTACGAAAGGACGCCATGCAGCCCAAAGCCGCACGCAACATACCCATCGAAGCCTTGCGCTTAATCGCGGTCGCCGGTATCGCGGTATTCCACACCTTTCAGTGGACCTTCCAGGCAACCTGCGTCGGCGCCGTGGAATATGCCCCACTTGCGATGTTCCCCTATTCCGGCGCGCTCGGTTTTATTAACTTGCTGGGCTGCTGGGCCAACGAGGTCTTCTTTATGATCTCGGGTTATTTTCTCATCGCTTCGGCCGCGCGTGCTTGGGACGGTGGAGCAACGTGGAAGTCGCAAATGCAAGGGACGGCGCAGCGCCTTGGCAAGGTCATTATGCCCACTGCGTTTTATTGCCTCGTGGCGCTCGCGTGGTCCACGGTCGTCTCACCCATTCCCGATGTCACCCTCAATACGCACTACTGGTACACACTAGGCCTTGAGTTTATCTGGGTCTATGCCGCCACGGTCTTCATGGCACCATGGTTTGGACTGGCTAAGAGTCGACTCCCCCAGAAAACCTACAAGACGACGGTCATCGCCGTTGGCATCCTCGCATTTGTTGTTAACGGGTATTTAGCCGCTATGAGTGCGACAAGCGCCGGCGAGTTTTCTTGGCTCCAAAAGTTCATGAGCGCCGCCACGTACGTAATCGCGTTTTTGATCGGCGGACTGCTCCGCGACGTTACCGATGTCATGGATTCGGACAGGGTGGGCGCCTTGGGCATGCGCTCGCTCGTAACGGTTTTGGTGCTCGTCATCATCCTGGAAGGCGAGCTCTCCTTCACCGGCGACCTCACAGCGATGACAATCCTCTCCTACAAATCGACCTCGCTGATCTCGTTTGCCCTCGCTGCCGCCTCCCTGCTCTTTGTGGCAACCCGACGCAGTGCCTCAGGCAATCCGCGGACTGCAGGTGTCATCGTCACCTTATCGACCGCCACGCTCGGTTTCTATGTGATGCAGTCACTCACCAGTAGCATGTGGCGTCCCGTCTTCAATACGTTGCTCGCAAACATACTGGTCAGCCAAAGCAGCCCGGCAGCTATATGCATCATCACGGGTACCGTCATTAGCATCATCTTTGCTCTGGCACTTCTCATCATCGATGCAGTTAGAAGCCTTATCGAACGCAAGCTCAAGCGGCAATAGACACGCTGTTGTCAGACGCCAAAGCCGCTACACCCATGGCAGGTTCCTGCGTTTTATTCAAAGCTTGCCGTCAAGGTGCGCCGAGCCTTTACAATAGGACAGTCCCAAGGACGTATTCGATAGCTTCCGTGCAGCGCATGCGCGCCGCGCGTGAAAGGATATATTGCCCCATGCCTTCCACCCTCCCCGCTCCCATAGATAAGCTCGCCATCGTCGTCGTTACGTACAAGCGCCAGGAGCTCTTGGCCAACTTGTTCGACTCCATGACCGAGCTCACGGCAACGCCCTGGCGCATCGTGATTGTCGATAACGAGAATTCGCGCGAGACCGAGGCCATGTGCGCCGCATTCAACGAGCGTCTGGCCAACCTGTGGGGTATCGACACCGAGCAGCCCGACGCGCAGGGCGGCACCGACCGCGTCATCTACGCCCCGCAGCTCGAAAACGGCGGCGGTGCAGGTGGCTTCTCTGCTGGCACCAAATGCGCCTACGACCTGGGCGCCCAGTGGTTCTGGGTGATGGACGACGACGTGCTCGTCATCCCCGAAGGCATCGAGCGTCTTGCCAAGTGGACCGACCGCTACGATGTCATCCAGGGTTCGCGCCTAGACTTTGACGGCGGCGCCTTCTTTTGGCAGTACCAGCTCATCCTTTCACTCGGCATTCCTAACCCCATCGCTAAGTGGGATCTAGGCCCCGAGGGCTACCGCACCATGAACCAACTGTGCTTTGAGGGCGGCATGTTCTCGCGCCGCGTGGTCGACAAGATCGGCCTGCCCGACGCGCGCTTCTTTATCTACGGCGACGATGCCTGCTATGGCTACGTGGCCAGCCAGCACTTCCCCGCCGCCGTTGTTGCCGACGTGGTACTCAAGCGCGCCCGCGCCGTCTCTAACTGGGATATCGCCGGCAAGCGCCAGCTCAACTCCACGAGCGACACCAACCGCTACTACATCATGCGCAACCGCGGTTATCTGGCACGCTACATGCAGATCTACGGCGACTACCACCCTATGCTGTTCCGTCTGGGCAACGCCGCGACCTTCTGCAAGGAATTTATTCGCCTGGCCGCCGTTGACAAGTGCTTTAAGACCGGTATTCCGGCGCTGCGCCGTGGCATGAAGGACGCCCGCAAGATCGTCAAGGACCCCAACTGGAAGCCCATGCCGCCCCTGAAGGACGCGGAGTAACGGAAGCCGGAAACACCTCGGCGCTTAAAGCCGCTGGCACACCGTAGCCACACGCTGCCCGTCAAAGCCAAAGCCCCAGCGCATGCGACCAACGCCGGGTCGCGGCACACGGATTTCATCGATGCCGTCGCGCTCTATGTCGAGTAGCGACTGCACGGCCAGCAATTCCAGGCCCAGCGCATCCACATCGGGGTCATACATCAAGTTAATCGTTATCAGCGGGCGCTCGTCCAGCATGCCAATCGTATCTGCTACGTCGAACACAGCACCCGTAGGGAAAACCTGGATATCCCAGCGACTCGCGCCACACTTTCGCCTCGAGGCAGGATTGGCATAGCCCGGCAAGCCAAAGCAGAGCCCCTGCAAGAGCAGATGATATGGCAGCGGCGTATCAGGGTCGGTCTCACCGATTCCCGCATCTCCCAGGATGCGGCTTAGCGCCCGCCTCACCGTATCCTCGTCCCCACGGCACAACCCGTCGCGAAACGCATCGACGTCTCGAATGTCTTCGGCAGCACACTCAAACCACTCAATAATCACTAGACGCAAGGCCTGCGAAGCTCGTTATTGGGCAGCCGCAGAGCACGGAGATGACTGCCATGCTCTGGCTCCTCAGTCATATCCGTCGTGAGAAAACCGGACAGATACAGCGCTGTCCACATGCCATCGTCAGGCGAGACATCTGGCTCTGCAGTGCCCAAACAAAGCGGGACCTCAGCACACCCATGGGCCTCGAGCAAATCAAACAAGACCGAAAGGCGGTCGAGATTCCACCCGGCAACTACCCTACTCAGGCAATCCGCATACCCATACAGATCGGCGCGCACAGGCGCCGTGCAGCCTCGGACCAGAAAACCGATCACACGCGCTGGACTCGAGCAATAGGCCCTACCAAACCGATATCCCTCGAGCCATTCACGCGCATCATCCAGGTATTCCTCGCGTCCAGTATGATTAAGCAGAGCCTCGACCTCGGCATCCGAAAAGCCGAACCAACGATCACACCACGCCGACAGCGGCGTCGTCAGACAATACGAGCAGCCGCGCGAAGAAAGCGCCGCTTCGGCAGGACCGGGACACTCCCCCATCAGACACGTCAGCCGCAACGAATCGCGCGCAGTGGCAATGGCGTCAAACAGCACACGGTCAAGTAGTTCTGCCGGATCGGCGTCGGAAGCGTCCCTCGCGCTCGCACGGCGAGACCACGCCGCATCGTACCCATCAACGAGCAATACAACCTGCTCATCGCAGGCAATCTCCAGCAGTTCTATGAGCACACCGAGCACAGAGTCAACCTCGTCCGCGCTCGCTACGCCACGCGCAACGCGTTCGATGTGACGCACCTTATCTCGTGCTAAATCCGGAGCCTCCAAGAGAGCCAACAAGCGAGCGCACTCGCCCGAAAGGGCATCGCGCACGACGCCGGCAACAGCGGGGCCACGCCTCGCAGCGCCAGAAAAGTCCAGCGATATCACCGGATAGCAAGCATACTCATCCCGATAGCGCCCGCCGTTCGCATCCCAAATCTGAGCATCGGCAAACAAACGCTGACCAGAGCGACCGACCGCTGGACGCTCCAGAAAAGCCCTGAGCATCGACAAGTTCATGCTCTTGCCAAAACCCTCGGGTCGACAGCACACCACAACGGACGCGTCGCAGTCCAACACATCGGCAATAAACATGGTCTTGTCAACCAGCATGCAGCAACCAAGGGCCTCCGCATAGTCGTGCATGCCAATGGGCAAAACCGCATCGTCGGCACAGCCGATCAAGCGCACGCCAAAGCCAGCAGCACAATCAACATTTGCCTGTTCAGACACCAAAACGTTCCCCCTAAATCGCTGCACGATGCCAATTGTAATGACCGCCTCGCGCGTACCGACGACGCCGCGCGAACCTATCGGGCAACGGTAGCAACAAGAGGTGTGAGGGGGCATAACTAATCGTTACACAACAATACGGAGCCCGATGCATTCGCACCGGACCCCGTCCCAACTCTTTAGTTATCTAGCAACCAAGAGGCTACTCCTCCGAGCCGTCCTCCCCAGAAGTCTTCTTCTGCTGATCAAGCTTATGCTTACCACTTACGATAGACGTGGCACCCAGCGTGGCCAAGCTTGCGCTGGCAAGGCTCGCCATCACGATCAAGTCGCCCGTCTTGGGCATATTGCCGCCAGATGACTTGGTCGTTGTAGTCGTCGTGGTCGTGGTGGTCACCGTTTTGGAGTCATTTTGCTCCTGGACCTGGTTGTCAGCACCGCTCTCGTCGTCTTTGGACTGTTTCTTTCCGTCCTTGTTCTCGTCCTTCTCCTCAGATTCAGACTTCTTGCCCTCGTCCTTCTCCTGAGCGGACTTGTCGCCCTTCTCATCAGAGCTAGAACCCTTATCGGATTCGGTCTTCTCGGAAGCCTTGTCCTTGGAGTCGCCCTTTGCGGCCTCGGACTTTTCCGTGGAAACCTGATCAGAGTTGTCCTTGTTCTGGGTCGAGCCATTATTGACGCCAGCCATCAGCGAAGAGCCCAGCGTAGAACCAAGCTGCACGGAGAAAGAAGGCTTCTTGTCCGGCGAAGCAACGGGGGCGTCCGGCGCCTTATTCGAGTCGTCCTTGGAAGCATCGGAATCAGGTGTTGCATCAGAGCCAGAGCCGTTGTTAGAGCCGGTGTCAGCGGACGAATCGCTCGAGCCGGTGAATGAGTTAGAGGTGCCAGCACCGGTCGAACCAGAAGCGTCGCTGTCCGTATTGTCGACAGAGCCTGAAGACGAATCGCCCGCAGCAGAGCCGTTCGAATCGGAGCCGTTCGAGGTAGAGCCGTCGTTGGTAGTACCACCAGCAGAACCATCACCGTCAGTATCGGTCGAGGGCGCATCCATCCTGTCATCGTTGGCATCGTCACTCGAGTCGTCATTCGAATCAGGTGTCGGCGAGGGAGCCGGCGTAGGCTCGGGCTGCACGGGCGTCGCGGCGGCAGCCTCATCCTCGGCGATATAAACCAAGCAGTCCTTCAGCTCGTTGCGGTAGCGGTTCTTCCAGCCCTCATGATACTGGGGCTGGCTCGAATACTTGGTCGCCACGTTATTGACCACGCTGTTGGAAAGCGCCGTCACAAACTCGCGATCAGTCATACTGTTAGAAAGGTTTGCCCAACGGAAGAAGTCCCTGCAGCCACCGGTGCCGCACATGTTGGTGATGCTCCACACCATGCCCTTGACGCAATCGGCGCGGCCCGAAATATCAATACCCAGGCCGCTCTTGAGCCATGCCTCGGTCACCGCGTAGTACGAGTTGTACGCATACGCATCTTGAAGTGCTGAGAACTCAACAGGATCGGTGTTGTACGCACCTTGGAAGGCATCCTGAGCAATATGGCCCAACTCGGTGAGCTGGCCGTTCTCGTACATGACATTGCTCGCGTTGGAAATCTCGCTGCCGCGATCAATCGCATCCTTGAGCATGCTGTATTTTTCGGGGTTGTAGTTGTAGGCCTGCTTCATAAACGGAATGAGCGACCATCGACGGTCGAACTGGTAATAGCCCAGCGCGTTATAGCCGTCGCCATACGAAAAACCCTGGTTATAGTTGCCATGGCTCTCGTACTTGGTAAAGTACTTCATCTCGGGGGTCACGTTAACAAACGAAACGCCCTGGACCGACCTCAGCACGCCCGAGAAGGACTGCTGGGTGTAGAGGCCCTTATCGATATCGGTAGCATCCGAGGCAACGCCTGGCGTGGGCTCCTCGGCAGCGGCGGGTGCCGGCGCGGAAACGGCGCCAAACGAAAGCGCCAGCGTCAGGCCCGCGACAATCGCAGAATGCTTGGGCTGCATAAGATCCTCCCTGCATTGGTGTAGTTAAAGTTCAGTTTGCAAAGATAAAAATAAGTATTGCAGCTCGCCCGTTGTTGCACAACAACCCCTCGGTAAACGGCAACAACCCTCCGCGAAATCTTAAGGAATTAAACAAACTGATCGTCGGGCGCCATCAGAAGCTCGCCGTATCGCTCCATCAGCCCGTCCCTCAACTGACAGAAAGCGGGGATATAGACGTTCAAGATGCGCTGAATCAAATCTTGAGCGAGCTTGTTGTCGTAGATATGGACGTTCGTATTGCGGTCTCTGAGCATGTCTAGCCAGGCCGCCTCATCAATAAAGTCGTAGAATCGGTACGACTCCTTCAAGATGGCACGAGGAGACCCCGACGCGGCAAGCGTGGCGCCCTCATACTCGAGCAGACGCTTAAGGAGCTTCCAGCTCAGTTCAAATTGAAGATTGAACTTATTAATTAATCCACTCTGAACAAAATCATTGTTGAGATCCTGATTGGGCGCATCCTCAAGATTCGCCAAGGCGCTAACAAAGTTCTCATATTTTTTCATACAGAATCACACCATCCCTGGCAATCTCATCGAGCAATTGCTGCGATAGGGACTCGTCGAGATTGACGACATCTACATCTAAAAGAGTATCAAGATGTTCCTCGATCAAATATGAGAAACGGCCGAAATCCCGGCAACCTGCTACGGCGATGTCAATATCGCTCTTGGGCAAGTTGTCGCCTCGAGCACGAGAACCAAACAATACGACCTTCTCGGCGTCACATTCCCGAGCAAAAACTTCGATTTGCTTGTACACCTTGTCGAGAGATGCCATTTGCACCCCTACAGCTTAATGTCAAAGTTGATTTCGGGGACGGCGGCCAGGTCGGCCAACGTCACGCCGTCGACGTACTTTTCGATCACGTCGTCCAGGCCGCGCCAGAACTTGACGGTCGAGCACAAATCGCTGCGGGTGCAGCTGTTGTCGATGCCGTCGCACGCCACGGGCGCCGTGCTGCCCTCGACAGCGCGCAGGATGTCGCCAGCACGCACCTCGGCCGGGTCCTTGGCCATCATGTAGCCGCCGCCCTTGCCGCGCACGCTCTTAAGCAGGCCCGCCTTCATAAGCGGACGCACCAGCTGCTCCAAATACTTTTGCGAGATATGCTCGCGGTCGGCAACCTCGCGCAGAGCAATCTTGCCCTCGGCGTCACCGAGCGCCGCGATATAGATCATCAGCCGGAGGGCATAGCGGCCCTTGGAAGAAATGAGCATACCTACCCTCCCATCGCATCTGGGACAACATAACCAGGTTTGTTTGTCCCAAATCTTAAGTAAGTGGGACAAACACAACAGGTTATTTTGTCCCAGAATTTGAAAAGTCGAGTGGATTAGTCGGGTTTTCCCTTGACTAACGCCGAACCCATAGTAACTTTATTCCGAGAAGATTCCTAGGGTTTAGTACACCTATGAGTACACCATATACAGAGAGGGACAGCATGAGCGCAAATCCGCTGCTTTCCATCGAAGGTCTGACCGCCTCCGTGGACGAGAAGACCATCCTCCACAACGTCAACCTTAACGTCGCCGCCGGCGAGACCCACGTGCTGATGGGACCCAACGGCGCCGGCAAGTCCACCCTCGGCCACCTGGTCATGGGCGACCCCGTTTACACGGTCAACGACGGCCGCATCGTCTTTGACGGCCAGGACATCACCGAGCTCACCACCGACAAGCGCTCGCGCGCCGGCCTGTTCCTGAGCTTCCAGGCACCGGTCGAAATCCCCGGCGTGCCACTGTCGAGCTTTTTGCGCGCCAGCATCGCCGGCCGCCCCGGCCTGGAGATGAAGGGTAAGGAGTTCCGCCGCCGCGTGAAGGAGCTCGCGGCCGAGCTCAACATGGAACCCGCCTATCTCAACCGCGAGCTGGGCGTGGGCTTCTCAGGCGGCGAGAAAAAGAAGGTCGAGATGCTCCAGCTCCTGCTGCTGCAGCCCAAGCTCGCCATCCTGGACGAAACCGACTCCGGCCTGGACGTCGACGCCCTGTCCACCGTCAGCCACGGCATGGACGCCTACCGCAAGAGCTGCAACGGCTCCATGCTCATCATCACGCATAACACGCGCATCCTGGAGCACCTGGATGTCGACCGCGTCCACGTTATGGTCAAGGGTCACATCGTGCGCGAGGACGACGCCTCGCTCATCCCCTGGATCGACAAGAACGGCTTTGAGACATTCGAGCGCGAGGCCGCCGAGCAGCGCGCCCAGGCCGAGTCCGCCGCTGCCGAGCAGCAGGCGTAAAGGGGCGACGCAATGACCAAGAACCGCACCGAGGTCGCGGACATCGACCGCAGCCTCTACGACTTCACCTATGGCGAGGAGGGATTCGAGCGCCTCGACGCCGGCATCACGCCCGACATCGTACGCGAGATCAGCGCCAAGAAGGACGAGCCGCAATGGATGCTCGACCTGCGCCTCAAGTCCCTCGAGATCTTCAACCGCTTCCCGGATCCGACGTGGGGCCCCTCCATCGAGGGCTTGGACATGGACAACATCGTCACCTACGTCAAGCCCAACACCGACCAAAAGCACGACTGGGAGTCGGTGCCCGACGACATCAAGAACACCTTTGAGCGCCTGGGCATCCCCGAGGCCGAGCGCAGCTACCTGGCAGGCGTCGGCGCGCAGTACGACTCCGAGCTGGTCTACCACAACATGCAGGACACGGCGTCCAAGATGGGCATCGTGTACTCCGGCATCGAGGAGGCTCTGCACGACCCGCAGTGGGAGCCGCTCATCCACGAGAAGTTTATGACGCTCATCCCGCCCACCGACCACAAATTTGCGGCCCTGCACGGCGCTGTATGGTCGGGCGGCTCGTTTGTCTACGTGCCCAAGGGCACCAAGCTCGATTTTCCGCTGCAGAGCTACTTCCGCCTCAATGCCAAGGGTGCCGGCCAGTTTGAGCACACGCTCATCATTGTCGAGGACGATGCCGACCTGCACTTTATCGAGGGCTGCTCCGCGCCCAAGTACAACGTGGCCAACCTCCACGCCGGCGCCGTCGAGCTCTTTGTGGGCAAGCGTGCGCACCTGCGCTACTCGACCATCGAGAACTGGTCCAAGAACATGTACAACCTCAACACCAAGCGTGCGCGCGTGGACGAGGACGGCGACATCGAGTGGATCAGCGGCTCCTTCGGCAGCCACGTGGGCTACCTCTACCCCATGAGCGTGCTCAACGGCCGCCGCGCCCGCTCGAGCTTTACCGGCATCACCTTTGCCGGCGCCGGTCAGAACCTCGATACCGGCTGCAAGGTCGTGCTCAACGCGCCCGAGACCTCGGCAACCGTCGAGACCAAGGGCATCTCCAAGAGCGGCGGCATTCAGACCTTCCGCAGCTCTATCGTTGCCACACCCAAGGCCGAGGGCTCCAAGGCAACCGTGAGCTGCCAGTCGCTAATGCTCGACGACCAAAGCCGCTCCGACACTATTCCGGCCATGGACATCCGCGCCAAGAACGTCGACATCGGCCACGAGGCCACCATCGGCCGCATCGGCGATGACAAGGTGTTCTACCTGATGAGCCGCGGTATCTCGGAGGAAGAGGCCCGCACCATGATCGTCAACGGCTTTGCCAACCCGGTCTCCAAGGAGCTGCCGCTGGAGTACGCCGTCGAGATGAACAACCTGATCAAGCTCGAGATGGAAGGAGCGATCGGATAATGAAACAGACCATGAACACCGCTGCTACCACGCTCGAGCAGGTCAACGCGATGCCCGCAGCAACCTGGGGCTGGTTGAAAATGAACCAGACCAAGCTCGAGCTCTCTGACGAGCTTGCCACCGCTCCCGCCGAGACCGTTAAGGTTGAGGGCTTGGACGAGCAGTTTGCTGGCGTGGCAGACGCGTTCGACGCCGCCATGGACGCCATGGCCGAGCGCTTCCCCGAGCGCCGCGCCTCTGCCCCGGGTGATGCCGCCGACCGCGCCCGCATCACGCCCGAGACCGAGCTCGACGTGCCCGCCACCTCCATCTACCAGGCCGGTGCCATTAAGCTGGAGGAGGAGCTCTCCCCCGCTGAGGCCTTCGAGACTGGCATGGGCGAGGCTTCCTACGCCTACTTGGCCGAGCACGCCGCCAAGCGCATCGTCATCGATGCGCCCGCATACAAGCACGCCACGGTTACCGTGCGCGTGAGCGGTGTCGATGCCGCCGCGGCCATCGCCGCCATCGACGTCGTCGCCCGTCCTCAGTCGACGCTCGATCTGCTTATTGCCCTGGACTCCCCCGTTGCCGGCCAAGGCGTCGTGGGCTCCGTGCTACGCGTGTGCGCCCACGAGTACGCCACCGTCAACGTGGCCTGCATGCAGACGCTCGACGATAGTTGGATCGCGCTCGACGACACCGGCCTGTTCCTGGACGAGGGCGCGCGCGTCAACGTGCAGCACACCGTCTTGGGTGCTGGCGCCAGCGCCACCGGCCTTGCCGGCGACCTGCTGGGCGATACCGCCAAGGTCACCATCGATACCGATTACCTGGGCGCCCGCGAGCAGGTGCGCGACTTTAACTATGAGCTGCGCCACCGCGGTCGCAAGACCGAGTGCGAGATCGACGCCAACGGCGTGCTGACCGGCACGTCCAAGAAGGTCTACCGCGGCACCATCGACCTCGTGCACGGCTGCAAGGGTGCAACCGGTACCGAGCGCGAGACGGTGCTCTTGGCCAACAAGGGCGTCGACAACAAGACCGTTCCCGTCATCCTCTGCGATGAGGACGACGTC
The DNA here is from genome assembly GCA_959601045.1 of uncultured Collinsella sp. GTDB lineage: Bacteria > Actinomycetota > Coriobacteriia > Coriobacteriales > Coriobacteriaceae > Collinsella. The sequence continues at coordinate 75,152 of CAUGNZ010000004.1, read as the reverse complement.
GCCGGCAACCACGGCGCCACCATCGGTCACGTCCGCGACGAGCAGCTGTTCTATCTCGCCTGCCGCGGCCTTGACCAAAACGCCGCCGAGGACCTGTTCATCCGCGCCAAGCTGGAGGACGCCGCGCTTTCCACCACCGACGAGCGCACCCGCGCAGCCGTCGTCCGTCTGGGCAACAACCTGATCGACAACTTTGAAGAGGAGCTCGCATGATCGACACCGAGCACGTTAAATGCGATACCTGCACTGCCCCCGAGCCCATGGAGCTCGACGCCAGCGACGAGGCTTCGCGCGGCTGGCCCACTGTGGACATCGAGACCAACCCCTACAAGGGCCAGTTCCCCCTGTTCCAGCGGCACCCCGAGATCGCCTTCCTCGATAGCGCCGCCACCGCGCAGCGCCCCGCCTGTGTGCTTGACGCCGAGCGCGACTTCTATCAGCGCATGAACGCCAACCCCCTGCGCGGCCTGTACTCGCTGTCCGTCGAGGCCACCGACGCCATCGCGAAAGTCCGCCAGCAGATTGCCGACCTCATCGGCGCCTCACAGGCCAACGAGGTCGTCTTCACCCGCAACACGAGCGAGTCGCTCAACCTGGTCGCCAAGAGCTTTGCACCCACAGTGCTCGAGCCCGGTGACGAGGTCGTCATCACCATCATGGAGCACCACTCCAACCTAATCCCGTGGCAGCAGGTCTGCCGCGAGACCGGCGCCAAGCTCGTCTACCTCTACCCCACCAAGACCGGCCAGCTCACCACCGAGGAGGTTCTTGCCAAGGTGGGTCCCAAGACCAAGATCCTGGCCGTGGGACAGGTCTCCAACGTGTTGGGCGTCGAGAACCCAGTCAAGAACCTCGGCAAGCTCGTGCACAAGTATGGCGGCTACCTGGTCGTCGACGGTGCGCAGTCGCTGCCGCACATGCCGGTCGATGTGGCCGATCTGGGCGCCGACTTCTTTGCCTTTAGCGCGCACAAGGCCATGGGCCCCATGGGTATCGGCGTGCTGTGGGGCAAGATGGACCTGCTCAACGCCATGCCGCCCATGCTTACCGGCGGCGAGATGATCGATTCGGTCACCGAGCAGGACGCTGTCTGGGCGCCCGTCCCCGAGAAGTTCGAGGCCGGCACGCAGGACGCCGCCGGCATCTTCGCCACGGGCGCCGCCCTCGATTACCTGGTCAACACGGTGGGTTACGAAAACATCCAGGCCCGCGAGCAGGCACTTGTCCACTACCTGATGGGCGAACTCATGCAGCTCGACTTTGTCCAGATCATCGGCTCCATCTATTGGGACAACCACCACGGCGTTGTGAGCTTTAACGTCAAGGGCATCCACCCGCACGACGTCGCGAGCATCATGGACATGGACGGCGTCTGCATCCGCGCCGGCCACCACTGCGCGCAGCCACTGCTCACCTGGCTGGGCGTCGAGAACCTTGCCTGCTGCCGCGCCAGCGTGGCCTTCTACAACGACAAGGCCGACATCGACAAGTTCATCGCCGGTCTGCATCACGTTTGGAGCACGTTCAATGGGTAACCTTTACACCTCCACCACATTTATGGAGCACAACTCGCACCCCGACTATAAGTACGAGATGGATGCTCCCACGCACGAGCACGACGGCATCAACCCCAGCTGCGGAGACGAGCTCACCTTGCAGTTGCGCGTCGAGAACGGCATGATCGAGGAGGCCTCCTTTACCGGTCATGGCTGCGCCATCAGCCAGGCCAGCGCCGATATCATGGCCGACCTCATCACCGGCGAGACGGTCGAGGAAGCACGTCGCTTGGCAGGGCTCTTCCTCGCCATGATCCGCGGCGAGCAGCTCTCCGAGGAGGACCTGGAAGATCTGGACGAGGCCGCCCAGCTCCAGGACATCTCGCACATGCCCGCCCGCGTCAAGTGCGCCGAGCTCGCCTGGCGCACCCTCGACGGCATGCTCACGGGACAAAATAATCAGTAGTATTTGTCCCAAATCTTAAAAATTTTGTTGGCCGAATCGCTTGACAAGAGCGGTTCGGCCATTTTCTATTCCGAGCCCTCAGCCTGAGCCTTCATCCGCGCATAAGCGCGCACGATACGAGAGACGGTACTCTTGCTGATTCCCGTATAGCGTTCAATCTCGCGCACCGTGTAGCCGCCATCGTGCAGGGCGAAAATGATTCCGTCTCGCCGCGACGGTGCTACGGTCTTGAGTTCGTTGAGCGGCACGCCCAGGCGATTCGCCATCTTGTCGGCAAACGCACGCCGCTCCCACTCCGTCTCATCCATATCGTGAATCACCGGATCGGAACCATCGGGCATCGACAGAGAATAATCCAGAAACCCCTTGGCAGACTCAAAGAGCTCGAGCACACAAGATGGGTCGGAAAATCCTCTCGTCGTATCGTTGTCATACGCTCGCAGATACTCGGCAAAGCTGCTCCACGGATAGCGCTCGATCAGGGCGATGCCCGCCTCCTGCGGATTAGCGTGAACATAGCGAATGGCGGCCATTAGATAACGGTCGGTATCGAGCGAGCGCCGGTCAAAACGGTTCTGGAACAGATGACCTGTGCGCCCCGTTCGTTTATTGAACCGCCGCGCGTACGTCAAGAGCAGCCGGTGCATCGCCGCGCTCATCCTGTCCTCGTAATCTGCAAGCACCAAATGCACGTGATTGCCCATAAGACACCAGGTGATAACCGTCACGCCCGCCTCGCGGCAGCACTCGCGCATCAGCTCCAAAAACTCCCACCGGTCTTCGTCGCCCTCAAAGATGAGCTGCTTGCCCGTACCGCGGGCACAGACATGGTAAAAGCCGGTGACCGTTCTCCAAACGCGCTGCATGGTACTCCCTTCGCCGGGATCTGCTTGCCATCCAATACAGCACGATTGAAGCGTGCCATCAAAACATTCACGCAAAACAATACACTCGCGCGGCCAAAGGCAGTAAATAGGCGGCGAACGGCACCGTCGCAACAGGTCAACCCCTGCAACGCTTACAAGAGCTGACCAAAAGCTTGCCCAAGACGGACCCCCTCTACGGAAGTTCACGACCACAGAATATAGAGTTAAACCGTTTCAATTAAAACTTCCGGACTTCTCGCTACGAAAACTGAGCCGTTCGCCGAATATTCCGTGCATTTCGCGGTATTATAGGGGCTGCATGTCATGTCCCTTTCGAAGGGTCGCCCGGCAATCGCCAGCCACGACCCCCTGACGGGACGCCAACACGATAGAGAGGAGAGGCATGCAGTACTCACAGGAAGTGGAGAACATGTGCCCCGTTGCCAAGGGTGCATACCACGGCCCCGCACCCATCCCCGAGGAGGGCAAGTGGGTCCAGGCTAAGGAGATTTCCGACATCTCCGGTCTTACGCACGGTGTGGGTTGGTGCGCACCTCAGCAGGGCGCCTGCAAGCTCACGCTGAACGTCAAGGACGGCATCATCGAGGAGGCCCTCGTTGAGACCATCGGCTGCTCGGGCATGACCCACTCTGCCGCCATGGCTTCCGAGATCCTTCCCGGTAAGACCATCCTCGAGGCCCTCAACACCGACCTCGTCTGCGACGCCATCAACGTTGCTATGCGCGAGATCTTCCTGCAGATCGTTTACGGCCGCAGCCAGACCGCGTTCTCCGAGGGCGGCCTGCCCGTGGGCGCCTCCCTCGACGACCTCGGCAAGGGCCTTCGCTCTCAGGTCGGCACCATGTTCGGCACCAAGGCCAAGGGCGCTCGTTACCTCGAGCTCGCCCAGGGCTACGTCACCCGCATGGCTCTCAACGACAAGAACGAGATCATCGCGTTCGAGTTCCTGAACCTCGGCAAGTTCACCGACGCCGTCAAGGCCGGCAAGACCCCCGAGGAGGCCATCGCTGGCGCCATGGGCCACTACGGTCAGTGGGACAACGCTGCCAAGTACATCGACCCGCGCACCGACGAGGAGACTCACTCCGTCGCCAGCGTGTTCCCGGTTCACGAGTAGAAAGGGAGGGAAATAACTATGACTGTTACGTTCGAAGGTTACGAGCGCCGCGCTGACAAGATCAACAAGTGCCTCGCCGACAACGGCATCGCCTCCCTCGAGGAAGCTCTGCAGATCTGCACCGACAAGGGCTTCAACCCGCGTGAGATCGTCAACAACACCCAGTCCATCGCCTTCCAGAACGCCGAGTGGGCCTACACCCTCGGTTGCGCTCTCGCTATCAAGCGTGGCGCCAAGACTGCTTCTGAGGCTGCCGCCATCATCGGCGAGGGCATCCAGGCCTTCACCGTTCCCGGCTCCGTCGCCGAGGACCGCAAGGTCGGTCTGGGCCACGGCAACCTGGGCGCTATGCTGCTCTCCGACGACACCGAGTGCTTCGCCTTCCTGGCTGGCCACGAGTCCTTCGCTGCCGCTGAGGGCGCTATCGGTCTGGCTCTGAACGCCAACAAGGCTCGTAAGAAGCCGCTGCGCGTTATCCTCAACGGTCTGGGCAAGGACGCCGCTCAGATCATCTCCCGCATCAACGGCTTCACCTACGTGAAGACCCAGTTCGACTACTACACGGGCGAGCTCAAGGTCGTCGAGACCATCCCCTACTCCGATGGTCCCCGCGCTGCCGTTAACTGCTACGGCTCCGACGACGTCCGCGAGGGCGTTGCCATCATGTGGCACGAGAACGTCGACATCTCGATCACCGGTAACTCCACCAACCCCACGCGCTTCCAGCACCCCGTCGCTGGCACCTACAAGAAGGAGCGCCTCGAGGCTGGCAAGAAGTACTTCTCCGTCGCTTCTGGTGGCGGCACTGGCCGTACCCTGCACCCGGACAACATGGGCGCCGGCCCTGCCTCTTACGGCATGACCGACACCATGGGCCGTATGCACTCCGATGCCCAGTTCGCCGGTTCTTCCTCCGTGCCTGCGCACGTCGACATGATGGGTCTCATCGGCATGGGCAACAACCCCATGGTCGGTGCTACCGTCGCCTGCGCTGTCGCCGTCGAGGAGGCCCTCAAGGCCTAATCGCGCCCGCGCGATGCTCATATAGTTGAGCTTTGGAGCCGCTACCCACCCGGGTAGCGGCTCTTTTTGTTTGCGCTGTCGCAGGATAGCTAATGCCGATATATCAGTTGGGGCGAAATACGAGATGTGATGAGATGGAGCGTCAGAGCGTCCACGACGCCCACCTGTCATATTTGCCCTTTACCGATTTGCCGAGTCTTTGCGGCCCCATTGCCGATCACCCGTGCGACAATGCGCCGGACGAGAAAGGAATCCGATGGAATCGACTGATGTACTGGTAATTGGATCTGGCATTGCGGGCCTTTGCGCCGCCATCGAAGCGGCATGTACAGGTGCAGCCGTCACTGTGGCAAGCGCCGGCAAGACCATGAGTGGATCGAGCTTCTTCCCGGGTACCTGGGGCCTCGGCCTCATCGGTCCCGTCGACGAAGACGACGAGCAGGACCTCATCGGCACCATCCAGACCGTCGGCGGCGGTGTCGCCGACCTCGAGCTTGTCCAGACGTTTGTGCACGGCATTCCCCAGGCAATTGAATGGCTCGAGCAAGACCTGGGCGTTGAGCTCCAGCGTCCGCAAAGCGCTGAGAGCGCTCAGCAAAAGCAGTTTATCCCCTGCTTTGACCACAAAACGCGCATGTGGCGCGGCCTCACCCGCAAGCCCCTTGAGGACGCTCTGACGGCCCGGCTCGAGTCGCTCGGCATTCGCCTGCTCCCCCGCCATGAGCTTATCGAACTTCTTGAGGATATGAACGGAAAGATTGTCGGCGCAGTGCTCTACGACCGTGCAAACGAGCATCTCGTGCCTATGGCAGCCAAGGCCACTATCATCGCCGCGGGCGGCACGGGTGGCCTGATCGAGCGCAGCCTCACTTCCGCCGACGTGCTCAGCTCCTCGCAGGCCATCGCACTGGCGCACGGCGCATCGCTTACTAATATTGAGTTCATGCAGATGATGCCCGGCTTCATTGAGCCTAAGCGCAACCTTGTCTTTAACGAGAAGACCTGGCGCTACGTCACATTTGACCAACCGGTCGATATTGCCGACGAAAAGCTAGAAAATCTGCTTGAGCAGCGCTCCGGATACGGTCCCTTCACGTCACGCTTGGCCTCCCGCGCTATCGATCTCGCCATCGATCAGGCAGGTGCCGAAGGCCTGGCACTCCACTACGACCTCCCCCGCGAGGATGTCCCAGAGTTTGTGCAGACCTTTGCCACCTGGCTGCAAGACGAGCACGGCATCGCCCCGACTGACGAGATGCGCGTTGCGATGTATGCCCACGCCGCCAACGGCGGTATCAAAATCGACAAGACCGCGTATACGGGCGTTGAGGGCCTCTACGCTTGCGGCGAGGCGACAGGCGGTATGCACGGCGCCGACCGCATCGGCGGCCTGTCAAGCGCCAACGGCATCGTGTTTGGGCGCATCGCGGGCGCATCGGCAGCCCTTGCAGCGCAGAAAGAGCCTAAGACGGCCCTGAAGGCGGATATCACCCTCCCCCAGTACGGCATTGCCACAACAGACGCCGAACACCTGACACGCGGCCTTAAGCACACGATGAGCACCTATTGCATGATCAACCGCACCGAGACGGGCCTATCCGAGGCACTACACGAGCTTGAGGGCTTGAAGACGGAGGCAACGACCTTGAGCACACAGAAAGCCCAGGACAGCGAGATCGCAGCCCTCGCCCGCCTGCAATCGCAGATTCAACTAGCACAGGAAATGGTCAAAGCCATGCGTAAGCGAACCGAAAGTCTCGGATCGCACTATCGAGCAGACTAAATCGATTCTCACTTTGAGTTTGATCACAACTTCTCAACATGCATCGAGCCCCGTGAGCATAATTCTCATAAGGAGAGCACGTTTATGGGGCTTTAGCCGTGTTTCCCTAAGGAAATCACGGTGCAGTTTCCTCAGCTCCGCGCCCCGACGGGTTCGATCCCATGCCGGGGTAACAAAAAAGCGACCAGCCTAAGCCAGTCGCTTTAACATGCTTTGGTGGGCCGTCAGGGGGTCGAACCCTGGACCTTGGGATTAAGAGTCCCCTGCTCTACCAACTGAGCTAACGACCCAAAGCTAAAGTCCGTTATGGCGGACTTTAGAGGAGATATCGTGTGGTGGGCCGTCAGGGGGTCGAACCCTGGACCTTGGGATTAAGAGTCCCCTGCTCTACCAACTGAGCTAACGACCCGATATCAACACGAAGCAAGAACTGGGGTGGGTAAAGGGACTCGAACCCTCGACCTACGGGACCACAACCCGTCGCTCTAGCCAACTGAGCTACACCCACCGTGTCCTGTGCGCTTCGCGCTCGACTATTATTGCAAGGAACGCCACGCGATGCAAGCCCCAATTTTCAAGAATTTTGAAAAGAGTTTTTTGGATCCATTTCGGGCAAATCCTACCGGTTCCATAGGAGTAAACTTGCCCCACTGCAAATGCTCGAAAGGACCGTCATGAAAGAACTCTCCAACCGCACGGCAAGATTTACCGATTCGGTCATCCGCCGCATGACACGCATCTCCAATAAGTATGGCGCCGTCAACCTGTCGCAGGGCTTCCCCGACTTCGATCCCCCGGCGCAGCTGCTCGATAGCCTCAGCACCATCGCCGCCGACCCCAAGCCGCTCTATCACCAGTACTCCATCACCTGGGGCTCCCAGGCCATGCGTGAGGCGCTTGCCGCTAAGCAGGAACACTTTATGGGCATGCCGATCAACCCCAACGAGAACATCGTAGTCACCTGCGGCTCCACCGAGGCCATGATGGCCGCCATGATGACGGTTACGAACCCCGGCGACAAGGTCGTAATCTTCTCGCCGTTCTACGAGAACTACGGCGCTGACACCATTCTCTCGGGAGCTGAGCCCATCTATGTGCCGCTCAACCCGCCCACCTTTGACTTCGACCGTGAAGTCCTCGAGGCGGCCTTCCGCGACAACGATCCCAAAGCAATCGTCCTGTGCAACCCGTCCAACCCCTGCGGCAAGGTCTTTACGCGCGAGGAGCTCACCTTTATCGCCGACCTCTGCAAAAAGTACGACGCCTACTGCATCACCGACGAGGTCTACGAACACATCGTCTATGCGCCCCACGAGCACGTCTATATGGCCACGCTGCCCGGCATGTTTGAGCGCACCATCAGCTGCAGCTCACTGTCTAAGACCTACTCCATCACCGGCTGGCGTCTGGGCTACACCATTGCCCCAGCCGAGATTACCGAGCGCATCAAGAAGGTCCACGACTTCCTCACCGTAGGCGCCGCCGCTCCCCTGCAGGAAGCCGTCGTCACCGCCCTCAACTTCGACGACAGCTATTACCAGGAGGTCCTCGACCTCTACACCGCCAAGCGCGACCTGTTCTGTCAGGGACTCGACAGCATCGGCCTTACGCACAACGTGCCGCAGGGCGCCTACTACGTGATGATGGATATCTCGGAGTTTGGCTATGACAGCGACCTCGACTTCTGCGAGGATTTGGCCTCCAAGGTGGGCGTGGGCGCCGTTCCGGGCTCGAGCTTCTTCCGCGAGCCCGTCAACCATCTGATTCGTTTCCACTTTGCCAAGCGAGACGAGACGCTCAACGCTGCGCTTGAGAACCTCAAGTCGCTACGTGATAAAATCAACCCGCGCGGGTAAGGACGGCCCAGTACCTAAAGGCACTAGAGAAACCTCGCGAACCCGTTGGGTCACGAGGTTTCTTTTTATAGCGACCTCATTTATTTTTTAGAGCGCTATACTTTAGAGAAGGAATAACTCGCCCCAGAAAGAGGAACATTATGGCAGAGCAGCAGCTTATCGGAGCGCTCGAGGCCGGCGGCACCAAGATGGTCTGCGCCACGGGCTATGCGGACGGCACGGTCCTGGAGCGTGAGCAGATCGCGACCACGACTCCGCAGGAGACCGTCGAGGCCGTCAACGCATGGTTTGCCGACAAGGGCATCGCCGCGCTGGGCATCGGCGCCTTTGGCCCCACCGCAGTCAACCCTGCCTCGCCCCAATACGGCAAGATCCTGGAGACGCCCAAAACGGCATGGCGCTACTTTGACCTGCTGGGCACCATCCAAAACGAGCTCAATATTCCCTGCGGCTACGACACCGACGTCAACGTCGCCTGCCTGGGCGAGGTCACCTTTGGTTGCGCCCAGGGCCTCACTGACGTGGTGTATCTGACCATCGGTACCGGCGTGGGCGCTGGCGTGCTCTCGGGCGGCCAGCTCGTTCATGGCATGATGCACCCCGAGGCCGGTCACATCCTGGTCACGCGCGACCCGCGCGACACCATAGGCGAGCACAGCGGCTGCCCCTTCCACGACAACTGCCTCGAGGGCCTCATCGCCGGCCCCGGCGTTAGAAAGCGCTGGGATGGCAAGAGCGCCGGAGACATGGCCGATGACTCGGAGGCTATGGACCTGCTCGCCGGCTATCTGGCACAGGCGCTCATGACCTACACGCTGTGCTATGCCCCACAGAAGATCATCGTCGGCGGCGGCGTGGCCGACCACACCCCCATCGTGCCGCTTGCGCGCAAGAAGTGCGCCGAGATGCTCAACGGCTATATCGTCACGCCCGAGGTCAACGACATCGATACCTACATCGTCAACAACAGCCTCGAGGGCAAGCAGGGCATTATGGGCTGCCTGGCCCTGGGCGCACAGGCGCTTCAGTAGCAGACTCACCCACAGGGCGTGGCGCGCCCGGCAAATCCGACCTACGGAACAACGCCACCACGCCTCATATAAGCCCTCAAATAAAAAAGGCCGCCTAGGACCAAACAATACGTCCTAGGCGGCTTTTTTGGCACATATCAGCGACCGTAAGAGATATCGGAGCACAACGCCCGTTGCCGCTCCACAGCAGTCGATCATCACATCGGTGATCATGCCGGCGCGTCCCGGCACAAAGAGCTGAATCGTTTCGTCGATCGAAGGAATCAGCAGCAGGAACACCGCCGTGGGCAGCAGCACGTCAAAGGTGCGCCGGCCCTCAAAATCAAAGGCGTGCGTTGCCAGGATGCCGAGCACCATATACTCGGTAAAATGTGCGCACTTGCGAACAACAAAGTTGGTCACCCATTCATATGGAAGTCCCACGCCATGCAGGAAACCGCGGATAGCTTCCATGACCGTTAGGCTCAGCGAGCCCGACCCCGAACCGGGAACCAGCGAATTGCCCCAGATCAAGAGCGCCATCAGGCAGGTCACGACCGCCCATTTTCGATTGATCTTAACCATGCAGAAGTTATGCCTCCGCGCGGAGCGGCGCGAAGCTGGCGGTACCGCCCTCGATAACGCTCAGATAGGCACGGCCCGTACGCTTGGCGGTAGAGGACTGCAGGCGCTCGATCTCTTCCTCGAGGATCTGATTGACGCGCTCGTGACGACGATTTTCCATAATGCCGGCGGCAATAGCCTCGGCTCGCTCAATGCTCTCACGCGAGATACGGGCGGTATCGTCGGGGAACACAGCGCTGTGACGGCCGACATAGGCGGGGGCAGCAGGCTGAGGGGCAGCGACGGGAGCGGGCGCTACAACAGGAGCAGGCTCGTCAATCTCATCCAGAATCGCGGTGGCGGCGGCCCACATGTCCTCGTGGCCCGAGTAATCGGCCATGGGGACATCAACCTCGAGCGAGGCGTCCGGAAGGTCGCCGGTGTCGATGCGATCTTGGGCATCAATCGATGCGGTAATGGCTGCAGGCTCATCGAGGTCATCGAGATCGATGTCCGCGGCACCGGAGATGATAGGCATGCTGGCGAGGTTTGCGTTGTACGGCGCAGCCTCAGCCGCCTGCTGCTGGGCAGGAGCGCCCCAAAGCGAGCTTTCGGCGGCACGGCGGGCGGCAACGGCCTCCTCGTCCGCGGCCATGGCTTCATCAACGTACGAATTGTCGGCAGAAGCGTTCGCGTCCGCCGAAGTAGCGCTGTAGGCGTTATTGGCTGCCGCGTTGGCGACGAGTGCCACGAAAGCCGCCGTGCTGCCCGCAGGGGCGGCCTGGGAGCCCGACACGGCACGCGCCGCGGCGGCGATGTCGTCGCGATTGAAGGACCCGGTCTGCCCGCCGTTGGTGAGCTCGTCGATGGCGACTTGATAGACGTCGCGCGAGTGTGCAGGGTCGCAGCTCACCGGCGAATCGTCGTCGAGCATACTGTCGATCATGGACCAAGCCTCGTCCTCGTCCATAGCATCTGCGGCTCGAGCGATGGTAGGAACACCACCATCGGCATGACGGCGCTGGAACGCACCAGTCAGGCCGGAAAGGAATGCCGAGTTGGACTGCTCCGTCTGAGCCTGAGAAGCAGAAGCCGCAGCGTAAGGAGTCGCATCCTGCTGCTGGACTGGAATCGAGGCGGTCTTGAACTCGCTTTGATGCTGATTGAGATTGGCGGCACCGCCCATGGCATCGGGCTGGAACAGACGCTCTTCACGCTGCGCACGATACTCGGAGATACCCAGCGAGGCGGCATAGATACCCACGCCCGCCACCGCGCCCACGGCGAAGGGAACCGCACCCGCCACGACCGTCTCGTTCACCGACGAAAACGGCAGCGTCGCGGCATACATAACCACGGGAGCGGCAAGGCCGATCCCGCACGAAAGTCCGGCAAGGACTGCTCGTTGTGTTGCATCAGAAGAAGCCATGAGCTCTCCCCATCTTCCAGCACCCAAATCGCATCATTCAGTTGGCTGCGCGAGAGAAGATGAAGCGGGGCTATGCCCCAAAGCAACGGTATATGGTTCGTTTCATCTGCGTTTTCCGTCGCGAAGCTTAAAAGCTATTATGCGAAACCGCCCCGTCGATTGCAAGCGACGATGTCGGATTGAAACGGGAAACCTGCTGCTCGTCGGTCTTATGGTTAAAAATAAGCGCGGAGCGGCGATATGGAAAAGGGCCGAGGCTCAAAGCCCCGACCCTTTATCGCATTGATGACTATCGCTGCGTGTGGATGACAACCTAGAACGTCTGCTCGTAGTCACTGTGTTTTTTGGCCGAACGCACCAAGAATTCCTGGTTGGTGTTGGTGCCCTTAAGACCCTTGATAAACGATGCGGCTGCGCGCTCGGTGTTGTTCATGCCGGCAAGAATGCGACGCAGACCAAAGACAAACGGACGCATCTGCTCGTCAACCAACAGGTCCTCGTTACGCGTACCGGAGGCAACGGGGTCGATAGCCGGGAAGATGCGGCGGTCGGCCAGGTCGCGATCGAGCTTAAGCTCCATGTTACCGGTGCCCTTGAACTCCTCGAAGATGACCTCGTCCATCTTGGAACCGGTGTCGATGAGGGCAGAGGCCAGGATGGTGAGCGAGCCACCGTTCTCGATATTACGGGCTGCGCCCAGGAAGCGCTTGGGAGGATACAGTGCCGCCGAATCGACGCCGCCCGAAAGGATGCGGCCTGAGGCGGGCGCCGCCAAGTTGTAGGCGCGGGCAAGACGCGTGATGGAGTCGAGCACCACCACGACGTCGCCACCCAGCTCCACGATGCGCTTGGCGCGCTCGATGACGAGCTCTGCCACGCGAGTGTGGTTGTCGGCGGGCATATCGAAGGTCGACGCCACAACCTCGCCCTTGATGGAACGCTGCATATCGGTGACCTCTTCGGGGCGCTCGTCGACGAGCAGGCAGATGAGGTGCACCTCGGGGTTGTTAATCGAGATAGACTGGCAAATCTTCTTGAGGATCGTGGTCTTGCCGGCCTTGGGCGGGGACACGATCAAGCCACGCTGACCCTTGCCGATCGGCGACACGATGTCGATGGCGCGACCAGTAATGGAGTCCTTGCCGTGCTCCATGCGCAGCGGCTCGTTGGGATAGACCGGGGTGAGGTCACCAAACTTGGGGCGGTTGCGAATCTGCTCGGGGTCCAGACCGTTGACGGTCGTGATTTTGGCGAGGCCGGCGCGCTTGTCGCCGCCACGCGAAGGACGCAGCGAGCCCTCGATGACGTCGCCCGTGCGCAGGCGCGCGGAGCGGATGAGGTAGGCGGGCACGAAGGCGTCGTCGTTGGACTTCATGTAGCCATGGGCGTGGATGATGCCGGAGCTGTCCGGGCGAATCTGCAGAATACCCTTGATGTCGCGGAAGCCCTCGGCCTTCGCGGCGGTGACGTAGATCTCCTCGACGAGCTCGGCTTTCTTCTTGCCGGTCGTCTCGATCTCGAACTCCTTGGCCTTCTCGCGCAGTTCGGCGACCTTCATGGCAGCGAGCTCCTCACGCGAAAGCGTGGGCTCGGTGGGGGCGGCGTTACGCTCCTTGTTGCGCTGTTTGCGATCGCGTTGGCGGTTGCGACGGTCGTTGTTGCGCTCGTCCTTGCGCTCGTTGCGCTCCTCGTTGCGCTTGTGCTGGCGACGGTTGGGGCGAGCGTTGTCATCGGCCTCAGCGGGCGCGGCGCCATCGGTTGCGGCGGCGTCGGCATTGGCCGCAGCGGCGTCATTGGCCTCGGCGCCGGAATCGACCTGCACTTCGACATCAGCCTGCTGCTCGGCGGCCTTGGCCTTAGCGGACTTCTTACGACCGCGCTTGGGCTTCTCGGACGCAGACTGTTCGACGTCTTGGGGCTCGGCGGCATCAGTCGATGCATCGGCGGTCGTCTCGGCGGAATCCTCGGACGCACCCTTCTTGGCAGCCTTGGCCTTGGACGTGCGCTTAGCAGCAGTACGATGGCTGCGACCAGGACGGACGTCGGCGGGCTCGACATCGGCGGGAGCGGCCTCGGAAGTCGTAGCATCCTGGACGGGTGCATCGGCAGCGGTTGCAGACTCGGCGGTCGCCGCAGCATCCCGAGCGGCTGCGGCTGCGGCTGCGGCCTTCTCTGCCTCGACGAAGGCCTTGGGCTTGCGACCGCGACGGTGCGGGCGCAAAGCCGGATCGACAACGGGAACTTCGCTGGCCTCGACAGGCGCAGCGGGCTCAGCGGGCGATGCGCCCTCCCCTGCCGCGGAACGAACCGAAACCTCGGTGAGCTCGGGGGTTACCTGTTCAGCAACCTGCTCGGCCTTAGCAGCCGTGCGACGGCGTGTGCGCGGTGCCGACTTCTCGGTCGGCTGGTCGGCGGCAGGCGTCTCGGGCACAGACGGAGCTGCAAGCTCGGTCAGAGCCGCGGCCTCGCGCTCGGCAGCACGACGGCGGGCACACACCACCTGAGCCTCGCTAATCTGCGCCAACGCACGTGCCTGCGCGACCTCATCGGAAATCGGCGCCGAAGAGTCAGCTGCAACGGTGCGCTTGGCGCGCGTCGTGCGCGTGGTACGGCGCTTGGGCTTGGTGACCTCCTCGCCGTCAGTGGCAGGCTTGGCCGTGCGGCGCATACGCTTGGGCTTTGCCGGAGCAGCCTCCTCACCAGTTGCAGGCACGGCCTTCTCAGCCGCTGAAGGCGTAGGCGTCGAAGCAGCCTTAGGCGTCTCAGGAGCCGAGGCTTGCGCGGGCGCCGCGACCTGGTCCGACGCAACCGGTGCAGCGGGAGCGGCTTGCGTCGTCGTTATTTCGTTTTCTTGCTGTTGATCAGACACAGTGTTTGCTCAACTTTCTTTTCAAGCCCTGTGATCACATGCTCCCTGCATAAACCTTCAGGGCGGCTAAACAGTCTAGTTCCGTCAAATACCGACGGACATCATTGATCTGTATCGAGATGATTGCGTCATATACGCAGCGTTAGTGTAACACAACCGCCGCCACCTGCAACTTAGTCATTGGGGACGTTCTTAAACGACTAGTCAAAAGGGGCACTCCTCCTCAAAAGCGCCTTGAAATGTCGCGCCAGAGGAGTGAAGCCGTGGCACCCGGAATAGCCGCGCCACGAATCGCACCCATCTACTACGTTTGCCCCCGAGCCCCTGACCATACCCTTGTTTTTTTCAAAAACAACGAGTCTGCTACCTGCGGTTTTAATATCGTACTTTTCGGCATGGTTCGGGATATGCGTCCAAACGTAGGAGATGAGCCCAATTCGTGGCGGACGGCATCCCGCCACCCCTCCTCGAGACAAAAATGATCCGTTTTCCTCCGTCCCCAAGGGACAATTTTCAAAACTATGCCGGATTACGGGGCCCGAATGATGCAAGCCAACCATACCCTGCATTTTCAAGAAACAATAAACCGTCTACCTGCAGTTTTATTTTCACTGCTTTCGCCATGGTCGCTAGGCAGCGATTCAGCCCCGTAAAGCGGTATAGTTGCTTTTTTGTAGCATTTTCCAACACGCCTAAAAGCTCCACCAAACGCAAAAAGCCCGACCTCCGTGGGAGATCGGGCTTTCAAGGCTTAGTTAAACCAAGTCTGTACGGTCAAATGACTCGCAGATTACATCTGCTCGGGCGCAGAAACGCCAACAAGGGTGAGCACCAGGGCGAGCGTCACGCGGACGGCATCGCAAGCGGCCAGACGGGCACGCGAAAGCTCGGGGTCGACGGGACGGCCCTCGCTCGGCAGCACCTGGCAGGCAGCATAGAAGCTGTGGAAGTCACCAGCGAGTTCCTCGGCAAAGTGCGTCAGACGGAACGGGGCGCGGTCGCGAGCGCAGCTGGCAATCAGGTCGGTGAGCTCGTTGAGCTTGCGCGAAAGGGCGAGCTCGGTCGGGTCGGTCAGCAGCGAGTAATCAACGTTCTCGCCGATGGCCTTGGCGGCGACGGCCTTCATACCCATCTCGTCAGCCTGCTCGGGCGTAACGTCGGCGGCACGGCGCAGGATGGAGCATACGCGGGCGTGAGCATACTGCACGTAATAGACCGGGTTGGAGTTGTCGCGCTTCTTGACGGCCTCGATATCGAAGTCGACCATCTGGTTGGAGCTCTTGGAGATGAGCGTGTAGCGAGCGGCATCGGAACCGACCTCGTCGACGAGCTCCTGCAGGGTCACCATGGTGCCCTTGCGCTTGGACATACGGACGGGCTTGCCGTTGCGCAGCAGGTTGACGAGCTGGCCCAGCAGAACCTCGAACTTGCCGGGGTAACCCAAGGCATCGCAGACGCAGCGGACGCGCTCGATGTAACCGTGGTGGTCGGCGCCCCAGATGTCGATGACGTGGTCGACGCGCTGGAACTTATCCCAGTGATAGGCAACATCGGAGGCGAAGTAGGTGTACTCGCCGTCGGACTTGATCAGGACGCGGTCCTTGTCATCGCCCAGGTCGGTGGAGCGGAACCACAGGGCGCCGTCCTTGGTATAGAGGTAGCCCATCTTGTCGAGCTTCTCAAAAGCGCGGTCGACGGCGGAGGTGCCGGCGGTCTCACCCTCGGTGTCCTTCACGTACAGCGAACGCTCGGAGTACCAACGATCGAAGTCGCAATTGACGGCGTGGCAGAGGTCGCGCATGTTGTCGACCATCTTTACGTAGCCGCGCTCGCGGAAGCTCTCCATACGCTCCTGAGGATCGGCGTCGACCCACTTATCGCCGTCGGTGCGCCAGAACTCGGCAGCCTCGTCGATGATGTAGTCGCCGCCGTAGGAGTCCTTGCCCAGGGTCTCGGCAAAGTTGTCCTGATACGGATGGGTCTCGGGGTGCTCGTCGTTCTCGTCGGCAACAAAGGCGTCGCGGTCGGCGATCAGCAGCTTGTGAGCGTCGTCGATATCCACGCCCTGCTTGGCGATGATGTCAGCAAGCTGCATATAGCGCGTGCTGATGGAGTTGCCGAAGGTGTTCATCTGAGAGCCGTGGTCGTTGATGTAGAACTCACGCTGGATGTCGTAACCGGCGTGGTCCATGACGCGGCAGAGCGAATCGCCCAGCGCGGCCCAGCGGCCGTGGCCGATGTGCATGGGGCCGACGGGGTTAGCGGAAACGAACTCGACCTGGGTCTTCAGGCCACCACCGACGTTAGACTTAGCGAAGTCCATACCCTTCTCGCGAGCCTCGCCAAAGATGGCATTCTTGACGGCGACGGAGAGGTAGAAGTTGATGAAGCCGGGACCTGCGATCTCGACCTTCTCGATCGCGGGGTCCTCGGGCATATGGGCAACGATGGCCTCGGCGATTTTGCGCGGGGCACAGTGAGCCAGCTTGGCGGACTTCAGGGCCATGGTGGAGGTCCACTCGCCATGAGAAGTGTCAGCCGGTCGCTCGATGGCGCAATCGTCAAGTTCAAATGCGGAAAGGTCGCCGGCCTCCTGGGCCGCAGCAAGCGCAGCGCGTACCAGCTCTTCAATCTTCTCGGGCATAGATCCTCCTTGTGTTAAAGCCCCCGAGCTCTTGGTCACTCGTAGGGCAAAAGCCAGAGTTTGTAGCACTCTATCACAAGCGACGGGCACTGTCGCAGGGTAAAGCTAATAGATATTGCATATGCACAAAAATGACTACAGCTTGTATGGAGTCACTCAAAGATGCCAGTCTGCCTGCAGATTATGCAGGCGTTGAAAATGCATAAAGGTGTGAATGAGCTGCGTCTGTTATCGAATACTCTTACCTATCAGAGTTGTGTGCTTTTCCTGCATAAAGTAAGGGTTTGCGCACGTCAGCGTGTTATTCTAGACATACGTAAATTCGTATAAGTTGGAGGTAGCATGTTCTCAATCGGTCAACACGTCATTCATCCGGGCCAGGGAGTCTGCACCGTCGTCGGTTTTAGGGACGACACACCGCAGCCCATGCTGCTGCTCGAGACCAAGCAGGGACATGCGCAGACGATCCTCATGTACCCCGTGGCGCAGGCCGACCGTTTGCACGCCGCTATCTCGCAGCAAGATGCCGAGCATCTGCTGAGCCACTATGACGAGCTGGAGTGCGACACCTTTACCGAGCGCAACAGCTCGCTTGAAGAGACACACTTTAAGCAGCAGCTCAAGCTGGGCGCGCCCGAGACGGTCCGCGTGGCAAAGACCATGATGCACCGCATTCGCCAGGCCGAGGAAGCCGATAAAAAGCCCAGCTCTTACTATATGCGTGTACTCAAGGAAGCCAAGCGCCGCTCCATCGAGGAGTTCGCCGTGGCATTGGGCGTCACCGAGGAGGCCGCCGAAGCCCGCCTAGCCCAAGCCGCCCTCAACTAACCCATCCGCGCCAAAAACCACCACAAAGGGGACAGGCACCTTTGTGGTGGTTTTTTCGTTCTAGTCGTTCTAGTAGTATTCATTCTTAGCGATACCTGCGAGCACAAGGAGTCTTTTATGGCAGAGCCACTTTCCGCCGGAATCACCCGCGACCGTGCGTTCGAATTGCTCAACGAGCACAATAAGGACCCGTTCCACATCACCCACGGCGAAACGGTCGAGGGCACCATGCGCTACTTTGCGCGCGAGTTCGACCCCGAGAACGAGGAGTTTTGGGGCATCGTCGGTCTGCTGCACGACCTAGATTGGGAGGAGCATGAGGACGACCCCATGAACCACACCATCTATGCGGCCGAGATCCTTGAAGGCGAGGGCGCCTCTCCCGAGCTCATTCGCGCCATCCAGACGCACACGTCGGACTTCAACACCTCGCTGCCCAAACCCGAGCTGCAGATGGAAAAGATCCTGTTTGCCTGCGATGAGCTCACCGGCCTGATCGGCGCCGCCGTCATCATGCGCCCGAGCAAGAGCGTTATGGACTTTACGACCAAGTCGCTCAAGAAGAAGTTCAAGGACAAGCGCTTTGCCGCCGGCTGCTCGCGCGACGTGATTTCGCAGGGCGCCGAAATGCTCGGCTGGGAGCTCCCCGAGCTCTTTGACCGCACCATCGCGGCCATGCAGTCCTTCGCGCCCGACCGCGACACCTTCCAGGCCTAACCGCCCACGCCACTTAAAACCACCACAAAGGGGAAAGGCACCTTTAGTGGTGGTTTTTGTTTGCGCGGGCGCTAGGGGCGGACCTGGCCGGTGCCGCGTAGCTTGTATTTGTAGGTGGTGAGGGCCTCGGCGGCGAAGGGGCCGCGGGCGTGGAGCTTTTGGGTCGAGATGCCGATCTCGGCGCCCAGGCCAAACTCGCCGCCGTCGGTGAAGCGCGTGCTGGCGTTGGCGTACACGGCCGAGGCATCGACCGCATCCAGGAAGCGCTCACAAGCATCCGTGTCCTCGGCAACGATGGCCTCGGAGTGCATCGTGCCGTAGCGATTGATGTGTGCGATGGCCTCGTCCTCGTCTGCCACGACCTTCACGCTCATCTCGAGAGCCAAGTACTCGCGACCCCAGTCCTCCTCAGTCGCGGCAACGTAGTCATCGCCCTCCACAAAGCCGGCGTCGGCGCACGCGGCGCACGTGGCCTCGTCACCGTGAATGAGCACGCCGTGGTCGTGCAGCACGGCAACGACCGCAGGCAAAAACGCATCGGCCACAGCACGGTCGACCAGCAGCGACTCGGCGGCATTGCACACGCCAACGCGCTGGGTCTTGGCATTGACGATAATGTTGAGCGCCTTATCAAAGTCGGCGGATTCATGCACGTAGATGTGGCAGTTGCCCGTGCCCGTCTCGATCACCGGCACAAGCGACTCGCGCACGCAGCGCTGGATCAGGCCTGCACCGCCGCGCGGAATGAGTACGTCGACAATACCGCGGAGCTTCATGAGCTCGCCAGTGGCCTCGCGGTCGGTGGACTCGATCATCGACACGGCCTCGCGCGGGAAGCCCTTGGCCTCGAGCGCATCGGCCAGCAGCTCGGCGATCATGGCACACGAGTGATAGGCCAGCGAGCCGCCGCGCAGAATGCAGGCGTTGCCGGTGCGGATGCAGATGCCCGCGGCGTCGGCCGTCACGTTGGGGCGCGCCTCGTAGACCATGGCGACCAGGCCCAACGGCACGCTCACGCGGGTCAGGTCCACGCCGCTTGCGAGTATACGGTGGTCGAGCACGCGGCTCACGGGATCGGGCAGCTCGGCGAGCTTTTCCAGGCCGGCGGCCATGCCCTCGACGCGCTCGGGCGTCAGCAGCAGGCGATCGAGCAGTCCGGCCGAGGTACCAGCATCGCGCGCAGCGGACATATCGAGCTCGTTGGCGGCGACGATGGAGTCGACACCGTTGCGCAGTGCTGCGGCCATGGCGCGCACGGCCTCCTGGCGCTGTTCATCGCTCGCCGTGGCAAGCGAGGCCGACGCTGCCTTGGCGGCAACGGCAAGATCGTGGACATACGTGGCTATATCGACCGACATGGGCGGCCCTTTCTCCTAGAAGTTTGCAACCATGGTAGCCGATTTGCGCATGGCCTCGCCCGCGGCGGTAGAATTGGTCAACCCGAAACACCGCAACGAACGGAAGACTCACATGGCCCTCATCACTTCGTACCACGTCCCCGGCCTCTATGTCGAGGACCACAGCATCGACGTCCCCTTGGATTGGCGCGGTCTGGAGCCGATGCTGTTGGCCGTCGGCAGCACCATGCGCCGCGGCGCTATGCCGGCACCAATCGCCGGCGCGCCCGAGAGCATCAAGCTCTTCTACCGCGTGGTTTGCGCGCCCGACCGCATCAACGACGATCTGCCGCTGCTCCTGTTTTTGCAGGGCGGCCCCGGCGGCGAGAGCCCGCGTCCGCTGTCGCCCACAAGCGACGGCTGGATCGAGGAGGCCGTCAAGCACTTCCGCGTGGTCCTTCCCGACCAGCGCGGCACCGGACGCAGTAGCTGCGTGGACGGACGCACGATCAAGGCACTGGGTGATCGCGCAACGGCCGCCGGCGCCGATACAGCACGCTCGCAGGCGGACTTCCTCAAGCGCCACCTCGCCAGCTCCATCGTGCGCGATTTTGAGTACCTGCGCCTCGTGGGCTTTGGCGGCAAGCCGTGGGTCACGCTCGGGCAGAGCTACGGCGGCTTTTTGACGCTGAGCTACCTGTCGCTCTTCCCCGAGGGCGTGGCGGCGAGCTTTACCTGCGGCGGCATCCCCCACGTGCCGGCGAGTGCCAGCGAGGTCTACGCGCACACCTTCCCGCGCATGGCCGCCAAGACGCAGCAGTATTACGACCGCTACCCCGCCGACGTCGAGCGCGTGGCAGCCCTGGCCGATGCGCTCGAGGCACAGAAGCCCGTGCTGCCCGACGGCTCGCCGATGACGGTCGAGCGCCTACAGCTCATGGGCAGCGACTTTGGTATGAAGCCGAGCTTTGAGCGCATGCACTGGATTATCGATCATGCTTTTGTTGACGGTGACGGCACGCTGACCTGCGACGCCTCGGTATCTGACAGCTTTTTGATGCGCGCCTTCGAGCGCACCAACACGCGCACGAATCCGCTGTACTGGACGCTTCAGGAGTTCATCTACGCCGACGGCGACACCATGCCCATTCGCTGGGCCGCGGCAGAAGAGAAGGCCCATCGTGCCGAGTTCGACACGCTCACGCGACCGCTCATGTTTACCGGCGAGGCCATGTTCCCGTGGATGTTTGAGCAGATGCCCGAACTTAAGCCCTTCAAGCCGGCGATGGATCTGCTTATGGAAGACACAAGCTGGGACAAGATCTACGACCCGCAGCGCCTGGCGTGCAACGAGGTGCCCCTGCAGGCCGCGGTGTACTTCGATGACATGTACGTGGACTCGGGCATGCAGCTCGATACGCTCAGCCGCGTGGGCAACTCGCATGCCTGGGTGACCAACGAGTTCGAGCACGACGGCTTGCACGGCAGCGTGGTGTTCAAGCACCTCTTCGACGAAGCCCTCAACCGCGGAGACCTGCGCCAGATCTTCTAGCAAAGGAGTGTCCCCGTCTGCCGGCACAATAGGAACGTCCCCAAGTGCCGGCAACGACAATGCCGCTGGTAGAGGACAGAAAGCGAAAACGCCCCTAAGCGAGCAAGGTGACGTGAAAGAGGAGGGCATTGACCTTTTGGTCATGCCCGACGATTGAACGTCAGATTGCCGCTTAGGGGCGTTTGCAGCGTCAATTGGTTAGGCGAACACTATCAAGTTGTCCCTATGGATCGCGGGCTTCTCGGCCAGGTCTGCGAGCAGGCGGTTGCTGGCAATCTGGTCCTGGCGGCGGCCGGCTGCAAGCTCCAGCACGTCCGAATCGGCCTCGGCGATACCACGGGCGACAACCATGCCGCTCGGGTCGCACACGTCGAGCACATCGCCCTCGGCAAACTGGCCATCGACCTCGCGAATACCCACCGCGAGCAGCGACGATCCGCGGCTGACCAGCGCCTTCGCGGCGCCATCATCGACCGTCACCGAGCCATGCGCCTTGTCACCCAGTGCGATCCACAACTTGCGCGGCGCAATGTCCAGGCGCTCCGCCGGCGGATCGAACAGCGTACCCACGCTCTCGCCGCGGGCCAGACGCACGAGCGCATCGGGCTCCTCGCCCGAGCAAATCACGCTTTGAATGCCCGCCGTCATGAGAATGCGGCTCGCGCGAATCTTGGTGATCATGCCGCCCGTACCCACCGATGTGGAAGAATCGCCCGCCGAGGCGATAATCTTGGCATCGATCTTATGCACGACCGGGATAAACTCGGCCGTCGGATCCTCATGCGGATTGGCGGTGTAGAGGCCATCGATGTCCGAGAGCGTCACGCACAGATCGGCAGAAACCAGGCAGCTCACAAGCGCCGCCAGCGTGTCGTTGTCGCCGAACTTGATCTCATCGACGGTAACGGTGTCGTTCTCGTTGACGACCGGCACCACGCCCAGCTCCACCAGGCGCAGCAGGGCGTCGCGCGCGTGCAGGTAGGACGTGCGGCGCGCCGTGTCGTGACGCGTGAGCAGCACGAGCGAGGTGAGCAGGTCGCGCGCATGGAACTCCTCGTCGTAGGCCGACGAGATGATGCACTGACCGGCCGAGGCGCAGGCCTGCAGGCTCGGCAGGTCACCGACCGGCTTGCGGTCGAAGCCCAGCACGGGATAGCCGCAGGCAATGGCACCCGAGCTCACCACGACCAGGCGCCAGCCAAGCTCGCGCAGCGCTGCGGCCTGGTCGGCAAGCCCGCCGATAAAGGCGCGGTTGACCTTGCCGTCGGCGCCCACCACCGTGGACGAACCGATCTTTACCACCATCGTTTTATAAGAAGTCGTCATACGTCAAACCAATCGAATGTCGAGCGTTCGGGCGAGCTGGGGCAGTCGGGGCGCCTGGTGCGGAACGGACGAAAATGATCCGTTTTCCTCCGTCCCCTTCGGATCATTTTGCCCAGGGGAAGGCCGAAGCCGCAGCCATGTTCTTGCGCACGAGCTCGTCGCGCACCTGAGCCAGGCCCTGCTCCATGCCCACCACATAGGTCTGCGGGTACAGGAAGCGCTTGAAAGCTGCGTCCAGATGGTCAAGTGCCCAGGCGCAACGCTCGCGCGCGTCCTGGATGCTCTCACGCGGAGCCACCGCACTGCCATCGCGCACGATCGGCACCAGCAGCTCGCGATACTCAAGTTCGGACACGTCGGTCACCAGAGCGGCATCATTCACGGCCACGAGGGTATTGCCGCGCGCGGCGCCCTCCCCCGCCAGATGGTCCTCGTCGTAGATCATGTCGCAGACTGGGCCGCCAAAGCCGTCGTAATAACGGCGCACGCGTTGCACACCCGGGATCGTGCGCTTGTAGGGCTGCTCGGAGAGCTTGACCACCGGCGTCCACGGGTCCGTCTCACTCGCACGGCGGGCGGCGAGCTTGTACACGCCGCCCAGCGCCGGCTGGTCGTAGCAGGTCGCGAGCTTGGTGCCCACGCCAAAGCTATCGATAGGCGCGCCCTGGTCGAGCAGCGACTGAATCGTGTACTCATCCAAATCGTTAGAAACCGAGATCCCCACATAGGGCAGGCCCTCGGCATCAAAACGGCCGCGCACATACTTGGAGAGCTTGGCGAGGTCGCCGGAGTCGATGCGAATGGCCGACAGGCGCTCGCCCACCGCTTCCATCTCCTTGGCAACCGTAATGGCATGCTCGCAACCCTCGCGTACGTCGTAGGTGTCGATGAGCAGCGTGCAATTCTTGGGGCTCGACTTGGCAAAGGCGCGGAAGGCCTCGAGCTCGGAGTCGAAGCTCATGACCCAGCTGTGCGCATGCGTGCCAAAGACGGGAATACCGTAGCGGCGGCCGGCGAGCACATTGGACGTAGAGGAGCAGCCGGCAACGTAGCTCGCGCGCGCGACGGCCAGCCCGCCATCGGGACCCTGGGCGCGGCGCAGGCCAAACTCGGCAACGGGACGGCCGTCCGCCGCCAGCACCACGCGCGCCGTCTTGGTGGCGACAAGCGTCTGGAAGCCGACGATGTTGAGCAGCGCCGTTTCGAGCAGCTGGCACTCCAGCGCGGGACCGGTGACGCGAACCATGGGTTCGCGCAGAAAGACGAGCTCGCCCTCGGGGACGGCGTCGATGTTTACATGTGCATGAAAATCGCGCAGGTAGTCGAGGAATGCAGGCTTGAACATCGCACCGCCGGCCGGGGCCTGGAGTGAGGCGAGGTAGTCGATATCCTCGGGCGTAAAGCGCAGGTTCTCGACCAGCTCGGGCAGCTCGGCGGTGCCGCACATGACGGCATAGGCGCTGCCAAAGGGATGGTCGCGGTAAAACGCGGTAAAACAACCCTGCTCATTGGCCTTGCCGCTCTCCCACAGGCCCTGGGCCATAGTGAGCTCGTACAGATCGGTGAGCATTGCAATGTCGGTGGGATGCGAGATGTCGGTCAAAGCCATGGGGCGACCTTTCGGATGCGTTGTGCAGAGGTTGAGGGTTGGAAAAGGGCAGAGTGTTCGGGCATGGCACCCAGCGCGAATGGGCTAGAGCAGGCCCATGCTGGTCAGGATCGTGTAGCCCATAAAGATGACAAACGCGATGAGGGCAAGGACAATGATGATTTTTTGAGCCGGCGCCATGCCAGGGATCTCGTTCTCGCCCGTAGGCTCCTTGGAGGTAACCATGCGCTGGGCAAAGGTCATCTCGTCACGGCTCGGCTTGGGCTCGACGGACTTGGAACGAGCGACCTTTTTAGGCTGAGGTTTAGGTGCGGTGGGCGCGGGCTTCGCGGCGGCGGGCTTGGGCGCGGGGGCGACGTTCGCGGCGGCCTCCTCGGCCTTATCGCGCTCGGCACGCAGGGCGGCCAGCTCCTCACGCTCGCGGCGTGCCTCTTCCTGGGCCTCGCGACGAGCTTTCTCGGCGCGGAGCTCTTCCAACTCGGCGCGTTCCTCGGCAGACAGTGGTTGGGACTCAAGCTTGGCCATGGTACAGCCCTTTCTTTTAAAAAAAGCCGCCGACACAATGTCAGCGGCTTATCAAATCCAAGGGTGGAGACGAAGGGAGTCGAACCCTCGGCCTCTGCCATGCGACGGCAGCGCTCTCCCAACTGAGCTACGTCCCCAGGACAAGTTGATATTTTACCTACGGCTCGCCAACTGTCAACGCCCAATACCCAGTCTTTTTGGGACGCGGCTGTTTTAGCTACCCCGACAGACAACGCGAACGGTTTGGTCGAACAGCGGCAGGGGTAGCTAAAACAGCCCCGTCCCAAAAAGACTACTCAAAGAGCCTCGTCCCAGATTAGCTGGTTTGAGCACTAGTAAGAACACCGGTGGTATCGAACGCCGGGGTAAAGCTCTCGTCTACCGCGCCGCCTTCTTGCCAAAACATCGTCGTAAAGCCCAGGTCGTCGGCATGGTCGAGCACCTGCTCGTACTCCTCGCGCGTCACGGCGCGCGCCAGGTCGCCGCCTTGTTCGCGCATGAGGGCATTGGGCGTGTACTGGTTCATGACCGAGATCGGCACGTCGCCCACCGTCTGCCACACCAGGTCCAACACGCGGCACGAATCGTCCGCATGCCCCGGCAGCACCAGATGACGCACGATTATGCCGCGCCTCATGAGCCCGTCCTCGTCTACCAGCTCTCCCCCGCGGCGCTCAATCTCGCGCGCCATCTGGGCCAGACCCGACACGGCCACGCGCGGGTAGTCCTTAATATGAGAAAGCGACTGAGCAAGCCCGGCATCGGCATATTTAAAGTCCGTAAGCCACACGTCGACAAGGTCGCCCAGCGCCGCCACGGCACTCGCGCGCTCGTAACCACTCGTGTTGTAGACAATTGGGATGACCAACCCGCGCGTCCGTGCCGCGGCAATCGCGGCAGGCAACAGGTGCGCATAGTGCGTCGCCGTCACCAGGTTGATGTTATTGGCGCCCTGGTCCTGCAGCTCCAGCATAATCTCGACCAAACGCTCGGGCAAAATCTCAAGACCGAAATTGCCCGTCGAGATCTCGTGGTTTTGGCAGTAGATACATTTGAGCGAACAGCCGCTAAAGAAAATCGTACCCGAGCCGGCCTCGCCCGAAATGGGCGGCTCCTCCCACATATGGAGCGCCGCGCGGGCGACCTTAAGCGTGTTGTCGGCGCCGCACACGCCACGCGCGCCCTCGTCGCGCGCCGCACCGCAACGGCGCGGACACAAATGGCAGGCGGGCGAAAAAAGTTCGGTCAACGACGTCGGCATAAAAACATGCTCCAAAACAATGATTCAGCAGCTCAAACGTAAAGGGACCAACCGCACAGACGGCTCGAGCCCAAGGCGCCGTAATCGTCCGACACGATTTTTGTAATGTCAAGACTGGAATCGATAAAGTGCCGCTTTATGATGTAGGTATTCCGCCCCCCGCGGAGCAACTGGGTGAACCGTCGCGTTTATTTAGGGAGCCCACACAGTCGTACCTAGTACAGGTATCCTTCGTTGTTAAGGACGCTGGAACAGTCGATGAGGGCACCCACCTGTTTTAGGTGGGTTCATTTTCGTAACGTGGGGGGTGGTTTTCATTTGCCGAAAACCACCATTACAGCCCATATGGATCCCCGCCGGTATCCCGACAAGCCATCGACAACATCCCAATATCTGGTAAGCGCGTGATTATCGCTGCATGCAATTCCATGCACCCCCCGTGGTCGAGTATCATGGTTCGGCTATGCCCTTTGCGCATGGCGTTCTTCTGACCTTTTCCTTCGACGCTTGGCGGTTTTTAGATTCATGGCTTCATCCCCGAGCTACATACCGTACCTATGCGTGGCAGCGGCGGCCTTTATCACGACCTTCCTCATGGTGCCCCTGGTCAAGCGCTTGGCAATTAAGCTCGACGCCGTCGACTATCCTTCCAAGCGCCGCATCAACACCAAGCCCATCCCGCGTTTGGGCGGAACGGCGGTGTTTTTGGGCCTGGTCGTTGCCTGCATTGTGCAAATCCTAGGCACCTGGCACCTAGGCTGGCCGCCCGTCCTGGTGCCGCACCCGCGCCTTCACATTAGCTATCCCATGCTGGCGCTCTCCTTTACCGTCATCTTTGCGACCGGCGCTATCGACGACGTCTTCCAGCTCAAGCCCAAGCAAAAACTGGCCGGTCAGGTCCTCGCCGCGCTCATCGCCTGCGTGGGCGGCCTGCGCATCGGCGTCATCGTCAACCCGTTTGCCCCCGGCGAGATCATGCTCGGATGGCTCGCCTACCCCATCACCGTGATCTATCTGGTGGCATTCACCAACATCATTAACCTCATCGACGGCCTCGACGGCTTGGCCACGGGCATCTGCGGCATCGCGTCGTTCACCATGTTTTCGATGGCCGTTCTCTCGGGCCGCATCGACGCCGCCGCGCTCTCCATTGCGCTCTTTGGCGCCTGCCTGGCCTTTTTGCGCTACAACTTCAACCCCGCAAGCATCTTCTTGGGCGACTCGGGGTCGCTGCTTCTGGGCTTTGCGCTGGGCTCCATCTCGTTGCTCAACGTGAGCCGCACCGCCGCGCTCACCTCGCTTATCATCCCACTCATCGTTGCCGGCGTGCCCATCATCGACACGTTTAGCGCCATCGTGCGCCGCAAGCGCGCCCACATTAGCATCGGGCAGGCCGACAAGGGCCACATCCACCACCGCCTGATCCAAGAGGGCTACAACCAAAAACAGGCAGTGCTCCTCATCTACGCCTGGTGCATTATGCTTTCGGCCGGCGCCGCCGCGATTAACCAGGTCGAGGTGCCCATGCGCGTGCTCATCTTTACCGTGCTCGCCATTGGCTCGGCGGCCTTTGCCAAGCATCTACATCTGTTTGAGCCCGTGCTGCGCCACCATTACAACAAGCGCACACACGAGGATGAGCTCGTCACCCCCGACGACCCCGCCTTTAAGCAGGAGGAGCAGGCAGCCGAAGAACGTAAGGAAGAGCGCCACCACAAGCTCTAGGGTAAGCTGCCGAGAATGTGCCAAGGCATCGCTGACCAAGTGCAACTACATCGCATCAATCGCGTAAGCCACCCCTTGCCAGCCCCTCGCCTACTTACGCCCCGCCCCTCCAATAAACGCGTTATCATCTTGACCCATGAACATACGTTAGGAGCAATTATGCCAAACGAGAACAGCTACGAAGTCGCTCTGCAGAAGAGCAACGCCATTCGCGAGGGCCTGGCCAAGACGCCCGACAAGTTCACCATGCTCACCGGCGACCGCCCCACCGGCCGTCTGCATCTGGGTCACTACTTCGGCACCCTCAAGGGCCGTGTGGAGCTGCAGAACATGGGTGCCAAGACCAACGTACTCATCGCCGACTACCAGGTCATCACCGACCGCGACACGACCGAGCACATCCAGGACAACGTGTACAACATGGTCATGGACTACCTTGCCTGCGGCATCGACCCCGACAAGACCATGATCTACGCGCACTCCGCCGTGCCCGCCGCCAACCAGCTCATGCTGCCGTTCCTGTCGCTGGTGTCCGAGGCCGAGCTGGCGCGCAACCCCACGGTCAAGGCCGAGATGGAGGCCTCGGGCCACGAGCTCACCGGCCTTCTGCTCACCTACCCGGTGCACCAGGCCTGCGACATCCTGTTCTGCAAGGGCAATGTGGTGCCCGTCGGTCGCGACCAGCTGCCGCACATCGAGCTCACCCGCACCATCGCCCGCCGCTTTAACAACCGCTACGGCAAGGTGTTCCCCGAGGTCGACGCACTGCTGTCCGAGACCCCGCTGCTGCCGGGCCTGGACGGTCGCAAGATGAGCAAGAGCTACGGTAACGCCATCAACATCTCGATGACCGCCGAGGAGACGGCCAAGCGCATCAAGAAGAGCCAGACCGACTCCGAGCGCATGATCACGTTCGATCCCGAGAACCGCCCCGGCGTGTCCGGTCTGCTTTCGACGGCCGCCATCTGCACCGGCCGTTCCGAAGTCGAGATTGCCGAGGAGATTGGCATGGGCGGCTCCGGCCAGCTCAAGAAGTACGTGACCGAGGCCGTCAACGAGTACTTCGCGCCGATCCGTGAGCGTCGCCAGCGCTACGAGAACGACCTGGATTACGTAAAGGACGTCCTGCACGAGGGCAACCGTCGCGCCAATGAGATCGCCGAGCAGACCCTGGGCGAGGTTCAGGACGCCATGGGCATGGTGTACTAGGCAAAGCGCCTTCGCACAACATAGACGGTGAGGCTGAATCCTCACCGAAACAGGAACAGGCCCGCTGGCAGATAGTTGCCAGCGGGCCTGTTCCCGAAGTACACCGTTGAATCGCACAGAGGGGAGGAATGCGAATCAAACTCAACAGGGCAGGCTTTTTCATCGCCTATTGCCTGCTCCGTTGCTGAAAACAATATAGTTCACCGTGGTTTACTTTGCTGCGACAAACCGCGCCGCCATACCTTCTCCATAAGTTAACCTCGGTAAACCTGCCAAAACCACCACAAAGGGGATAGGCACCTTTGTGGTGGTTTAAGCCACGGCAGAGCCGCTAGAGCCCTGCAGGCCAGCGACAGGCGGCCAAGTCGACGTGCATGTCGTCCTTAAACGCCACACCCTCCCCTAGCAAAAGCTCACGTTGAGCATCGGGACCGCCAAAAGCAAAACCATCGCATATGCGGCCATCGGCAAACACCACGCGGTGACAGGGAATCTCGCCGGGGCGCGGATTGCCATGCAGGGCATACCCCACGTACCGCGCACTTCGTGGACGTCCAGCAAGCAGCGCCACCTGACCATACGTGGCGACCATCCCCTCGGGAATCTGCTCGACCACCTCGTACACCCGCTCAAAAAAGCCCTCAGACGCCATTGCTCGCTCCCTTCCACCCGGAATAGCATAAACCACCACAAAGGTGCCTGTCCCCTTTGTGGTGGTTTTGGCAGGTGGGCTAGTTAACGGGCTGGAAGAAGGCTACGGCTACGGCGCCGGGGCCTACATGGGTGCCGATGGTGGCGCCGATGGTGTGAACGGGCAGTTCGCCCTCGGTGTGGCCAGCCCACAGTGCCGCGCTGTCCTCGATATACTTCTTGAGCACCGCATCCGAAAGGCCCGTATAGCCGAGCGCCAGCGGCATGGAAAAGTCGATGCCGCCCGCCTTTTCGACCTTCTGGTTGAGCAGGTTACGGCCGTTCTTGGAACCGCGCGCCTTGCCCAGCTGCACGATCAGACCGTCCTCGGCAGCCACAACGGGCTTTACGTTGAGCAGCGTGCCCACGGCGCCGGCAGCAGCAGACAGGCGACCGCCGCGCACCAGGTACTCCAACGTCTCGAGCAGGCCGATGACGACCACGCGGTCGCGCACGGCCTCGACAGCCGCCGCAACCTGAGCCGCGCCCTGGCCCTCGTCCACCAAGCGCAGGGCATACTCGACCAGCACGCGCTCGCCCAGGGTAACGTTATTGCTATCCACCACGTACACATCGCCGCCCGGGGCCTCGGCAAGTGCGGTGCGGGCACTCTGATTGGTGCCCGAGAGCTTGGCGCCCACGGTAATAATCACGGCCTCATCGCCGGCCTCACGCGCTTCGGCAATCGCCTGCGAAAAGGCGTACGGGTTGACCTGACCGGTCTTGGGCAGCTCATCGCGCTCCACAAGCATCTCGTAAAAGCGCTGGTGATCGATGTCGACGCCATCCATATACACATCGGTGCCAAAGGTGACGGACAGCGGCAGAACACGCAGAGCGGGGTGCTCCGCCGGCGACATATCGCTTGCGGAATCGGTAATAATGCGGACGGACATAACGAATCCTTTCTTGCGCAGGTCCCGCGCGGGGAATTTTGACAGCAATGCCCCGGCACGGCATACGCGCTCAAACGGGACTATGCAGTTTTTAATGGGAAGCAAATGCCTTGGCGGCCTTAGATCTCACGCAGGGTGTTGAGAATCGTACGCAGCGACGCATACATCTGCTCGCGCTGCTCCACACCCATAGCCTTACCGGTGGTGTCGAGCACCTCGCGAATGATGCGGTCCGCCTCGCTCATGCTCTCGCCGCCCAGAGCGGTCAGGCGCACCGGGGCACGATACTTAACGGCTGCATCACCCGAGTCGTCGACCTCGACGTAGCCGCCCTCCTCCAGATGCGCGAGCGTGCGCGAGACGGCGGCACGGGTCACGCCTGCCATGCGAGCCAGGTCAGCGCCAGTCAGGCCGTCCTTGCTGCGCTCAAGATAGTACAGGCACATAACGTCGGAGCCCTTGAGGCCCAGCCTTGCGCCCTCGGATGTCTTAATGCGCTGGATCTCCTTGTAGAGCCCGCTGATCAGTCCGACAAAGTCCTCGAAACGTGTCTCGTCGTTCTGCTGCATGGGAGACGACCGCCTTTCGCTTGCATGATGCTAACGGGTAAACATCTTAGCCGCACAAGGCAACACCCATACCCAAATATCCCATTTGTTAACCCATCAACATAAAAACCACCACAAAGGGGACAGGCACCTTTGTAGTGGTTTTGACCGGCGAACATGATCCGCAGGCGTCGCTACAGTTCCACGCAGGGATTGTCGCGGGTCACAAGCGTCTTAACGACAACCGTCGCTCCCAGATAGCGCTCAAGCAGCTCGGCTAAGCGATCGATCGCGGCCTGGCAATCCCCCATCCGCTCGGGCTCCACGCACTCAATCGCCAGGAATGCATCGGCCGAATCGTCGGACAGCGCCGTGCGAACGCCATCGCGCCAGTTCCAGCAGCGGCATACGGCGCCCGCATCATCGATATAGGCGAGCTCGCCGGGCAGCGTCGGGTCATCCGTTTCCTCGCCAAGTGGCAGGAACGCATCGCCGCCGTCAGTCACCTTCAAGCGAAGATCCCCCTCAATCGCATGCAGGTCCTCGCCGCCAACGGGCAGCGCGTAGGTCAGCGACACCGTGTTGTAGATGTCCACCGCGGGCGTAATGTGGCCCACCGGTTTGCCCTTGAGCACGCGCTTGAGCAGGTTCTCAATTGAGCAACGCGCGCCCTTTTTGGTCTTGAACAGCCGATAAGCCTCGCGCCATGCCTTGACCGGTGCGTTCTCGCTGATAGTATCGCTGGTCAGATGACGCTCCGCGTCGATATTGGCGCGGTCGAGCAACGCCGCAATCGCGTCCACGTCCTCTTGAGGAATCTGAGCCGCGGGCTTCATGCCCTTTACGACCGCAACACCGACAGCCGCCTGCGGAAATAGCTCCCAAAACGAATCCTCGGCAATAAAGCTCTTCATGCGCTCTCCCTTCATCGTGCGCGCCCGAGCGAGGGCGCCTAAACAAAAAGCGCCCTTACGACGGCCACCTTCAAAGTCCTACGGTGCCGCCACAAGAGCGCTTACGCTGCCCCCATCCGGAGAAGGGAGCGATATGTTAGGCGTATTGTAACCCGAGTCATCCGCGCGAGTAAAACCACCACAAAGGTGCCTGTCCCCTTTATGGTGGTTTTGGGTCTGAGGCGACGCTAGTGGCGAAGTCCCAGCAGGCCGTGGCCGCGATGACGGGCGTCGGCGTGCACCTGAGCGTGCGGACCGGCGGCCTTGACGGATTCGGGCAGGTGCGAGTACTTCTTCTCGAAGTTCTCCTCGAACATCACGGCCAAGTTGTGCGCGGCCTCGTCGTAGCGAGCGGTGCTCTGCCAATACTGGCGCGGCACCAGGATGCCGTCGGGTACGCCGTGGCACGTGGTGGGAATGTCGACGTTAAAGATGTCGTCGTGCACGAACTCGCTGTCCTCGATGGTACCGTCGAGGGCGCGGGCCACCAGGGCGCGCGTGTAGGCAAGCTCGATGCGATGACCCACGCCGTAGCCGCCGCCGATCCAGCCGGTGTTGACCAGGTACACACGCGTGCGGCCGTCGGCGATGCGCTCACCGAGCATCTTGGCATAGACCATGGGGTCGAGCGGCATAAACGGCTCGCCAAACAGCGAAGAGAACGTGGGCGTGGGCTCGGTGACGCCGACCTCGGTGCCGGGGATCTTGGCCGTAAAGCCCGTCACAAAGTGATACATGGCGGCGTCGGCCGTCAGGCGCGAGATGGGCGGCAGCACGCCAAAGGCATCGCAGGTCAGGAAGAGCACGACGCTTGGAGTGGTGCCCATGCCCTTGGTCCACGCGTTGGGAATGTGCTCCACAGGGTATGCCACGCGCGTGTTGTGCGTGATCGAGATGTCGTCGTAGTTGGGCTTGCGGTTCTCGTCGAGCACCACGTTTTCGCAGATCGCGCCAAAGCGGACAGCGTTGAAGATCTCGGGCTCGTGGAACGCGTCCAGGCCCTCGCATTTGGCGTAGCAGCCACCTTCGATGTTGAAGATGCCCATGTCGGACCAACCGTGCTCGTCGTCGCCGATCAGTAGGCGCGTGGGGTTGGCCGAAAGCGTGGTCTTGCCCGTGCCCGAAAGGCCAAAGAACACGGCGGTCTCGTGCGTGACGGGATCCATGCTGGCCGAGCAGTGCATGGGTAGCACGTCGTCCTCGACGGGCAGCAGGTAATTCATGACGCTGAAGATGGACTTTTTGATTTCGCCGGAGTAACCGGTGCCGGCAACCAAAATCACGCGCTCCTGGAAGTTGATGACCACGGCGGCGCTGGAGTTGAGGCCCTTAATGGCGGGATCGCACTGGTAGCCGGGAGCGGCGAGCACACAGAAGTCCGGCTCGCCGGTGCGTGCGATTTCACGGGCAAGCGGGCGGGCGAGCATCTGCTTAATAAAGAGCGCTTGGCTGGCACGCTCGCAGGCGACAAGCAGGCGACGCGTATGGTTGCGATCGGCACCGGCCATACCGCGAGTGACGAACACATCGCGCTCGTTGAGGTAGTTGACGATACCGGCCTTGATGGCCTCGTAGCTCTCGGCAGAAAGCGGGCGGTTGACGGCGCCCCAGGCGATCTTGTCGTGCACGTCGGGCGTGTCGACGATAAAGCGGTCGTTGGGCGAACGGCCGGTACGCTCCCCCGTCTCGATCACCAGCGCGCCGTTGGATGCCATGCGGCCTTCTTCGCGGCGGATAGCGTGCTCGACGAGCTCCGCGGCGGGTAGATCGACCAGCAGACGGGGTTGATTCTCGGCGGGATCTTCGACCAGCGCAATACCAAAGTTGGACAGAACTTCTGCAGGGGTAACACCAGGCATGGGGCCTCCTTTAAAAGCGCGACACGTGGACGCGGCGCGCACTTTACTCACGTAAAGCCCGTTGTACCCGATATGCAAAAACGTTTTTGCGGCAACGGCGAAGCGCCCGCCCAACGGTCAAAAATCGCAGGCAAGCGGCCTAGTCGTTAGGGACACTCTTGAACAGGCAACATTCAAGGAGTGTCCCCGAATGCCGGCACTTAGGGACGTTCCCAAAGTGCCGGCACATAAGGAACGTCCCCAAATGCCGTCTACTGAATGGCGCCGCCGAAATTATCGAACAACCTGTTCAAAAACACGACCGAACACCGTCGCGTTTATACTAGAGTGCAGCAATAGAAAGGACTCCGCTTTGAGCATCACGCCCCTCGATAGCATTCGCCGCGCCATCGCCCGCCGCAATGGCGTCGCCGACCCCGCCGTAGCGGGCAGCGGCACCGCAAGGGCCCAGGGCGGACGCATCGAGAACGGCCTGTTCCCCGCCTCCCACACGGCCGAAGAGCTCGCGCGCATCCAGGAGCTGAGCCAGCGCAACGCCGGCGGCCCCGACAGCAGCCAGGCCACACGCCGTCGCCGGCGCGAACGCGATCGGGAGCCCGGCCCCGTCCGCCGCATGGTCAACGCTTGGTGGAACCGCCTGCTCGGAGCCGTCTACGGCGGCGGCTTCTCCACACAAGAAGCCGAGTACGAAGATCACGCCACCCGTCGCGACTACCTTTGGAATACCCTGGGCACCGCCGTGTGGGGCATGGTGTTTCCGTTGCTCACCATCGTGTCTACGCAGCTCGTGGGCGCCGAAGAGGCTGGCAAATTCTCCATCGCCTTTGTCACCGGCACGCTCATAATGATCGCGTGCAACTACGGCGTGCGCAATTTCCAGGTCTCGGACATCGACGAAAAGACGTCCTTTGCCTCTTACCAGCTCAACCGCTGGATCTGCGGAGCGCTCGCGCTGGCATGCGGCCTGGTATACAGCAGCGCCCGCGGCTACGATGCGCAGATGGCCACAATCGGCCTGGGCGTCTACCTGTATAAGGCGATCGACGGCATTGCCGACGTGTACGAGGGCCGCCTGCAGCAGGCCGACAAACTCTACCTGGCCGGCATGAGCCAAACGCTACGATCCGTCGGCGTCATCGCGGTCTTTAGCGTGGCACTGTTCCTCACGCGCAGCATGCCCATCGCCGCCATGGCCATGGGTGTCACCGCCATCGCCTCGCTCGTGCTGGTCACCGCGCCGCTCGCCCTGCTCGAAACCGAAAAATCGCGCCGCGTGAGCCTGCGCGAGGTCGGTCACCTGTTTATCCAGTGCGCCCCGCTTTTTGGCGCGCTGTTCCTGTTCAACCTTATCGAGAGCATGCCCAAGTTCGTGATGGAAGGCACGCTGGCCTACAAGTATCAGCTGTACTTTAATGCCCTGTTCTTTCCGGCGCAGGCTATTTTGTTGAGCATTGGATTTATCTATAAACCGCAGCTTCTGCGTTTGTCGAGCATTTGGGCTAATCCTCGCAAGCGTCGTCGCTTTGACCTGATTATTGTTGCCGTTATGGCACTGATCGTGGTCATCACCAGCGTGTGCGCCGCATTTATGGCAGGTCCCGGTATTCCCCTCATGAGCTTCATGTACGGCCTCAATTTTGAGCGCTACCGCACGCTGGCACTGCTGATGGTTGTCGCCGGCGGCGTCACCGCGGCCATCGACTTTCTCTACGCCATCATCACGGTGCTGCGCCATGCCGGCGACGTCACCAAAATCTACCTGATCTGCTTCGCCGTAAGCGTAGTGCTGCCGGTGATCCTGATCAACCTGCTGGGTCTGATGGGCGCCGTGGTGAGCTACCTAGCCATCATGGCCCTACTCCTGGTGCTGCTGATTATCGAATACGCCCACATCCGCCAACGCATCGAGCGCGACCGCAACCCGTACGGCGCCTAATTGGCGCAATGGGGGGTCTCGTTGCGGACGATTTGCGACACGCAAAACTAAGTGAGTAGACTTTTGCCGAATCCCTGACCACACCGGCAAAACACAAGTCAGTGACCTGCGGTTTTGTTGAGGCAAATTTGCCGGCTGCTCGGCATTTCCAAAAAAGTCTACTCACTTAGCCAGCGGGCAGCCAAAAAAGAACCGTCGCAACGTCGTTTGACTCCGTTGCGACGGTTTTTCGAGCATTTTCGCACTGCCGAGGACGCAGACGTTCCTCATTTCTCGCGCTTACCGAGCAAGAAGGCGCTATTCTCCGAAAGTAGTCAAAAAAGCTCCGTCCCAAATTAGCTACCCTTTGCACCGATTATTCGCCTGGGTTGATATTCGCGTAGAACTCCGCGCCATCATCCAGGCGCAGGATGCCCACGCGACCGAACTCGGAGCCGGTGGCGGCGGCGCAGTCGATGTCGATGCGATCGGGCACGCCGGCGGTATCCTCGCCACCCAGGCGCACAATCTGCCCGCGGCCCGACTCCTCATCGAGCCCCGCCAGGCCGCCAACCTCGCAATAGCGCCCAAGCGACACCGTGGGCGTGTGGCCGCTCACCACGACCGGGCCCTCGCCCTCGGCAGAAAGCAGTCCCGTCGGCGCATCCCAATAGCCGTGACGAATCCACAGCAGGTCATCGGACGACTGCACGGCGAGCATTTGCCGCAGCAGCTCGCTATCGGCATCGACCGCTCCCCTGCCGTCACCGCAATCGACACCATGCTCAAGCAAAAACGCGCGCGCCGCCTCGGTCTGGATGCCGGCATGCACCAGCAGGTACGGGCGCTCCTCGGTCTCGGCCACCGCGTAGAGCGGCAGCGCGGCCATCCATCGCACGAGCTCCTCGTATGCCTCAAATTCCATGTCGTTGAGCTGCTCGCTCGTCGTCCAGCCACCGTTGATATCCCAGGTCTCGGCATCGAGCGGGTCCTGGCCAATGATGGCATCGAGCATGATCTGCTCGTGATTGCCCTTGAGCACGTGGGCGTTGGGCAGCGAGCGCACGAGCTTAATAACGCCGACCGGATCGGGCCCGCGATCGATCATGTCGCCCAGCACGTACAGCGTGTCGTCGGACGTCAACGAGATCTTAGACAGGGCCTCGTCAAGCGCACGCACGTGCCCGTGAGCATCAGATGTCACATAGATCGCCATGGTACGCCTCTCCTTGCATTGCGGTCTAAGCCCGGCGCCGCAACTAAAACTTCAAGTTGAACTTAAACGTTACCCATTGTACTCCGTTGCAATAAAGCTGGAAAGGGTTTCCGAGCAGAGGCAAAGACGGCAGCCGTCTATGACGATATCGCGCACGCCCGTAATCCGCCCCCATAAACCCACCACCTTTGGGTACAAATAACCGCAGACAACTGACCGTGCCACGCCAACCACCCAGGAGCGGACACTATCCATGAACCAGATACTTCTCTTTATCGGCCTCGTCATCATTTTGTGCCTGACCATCAAACCCGTCGGCAAAAAACTCCCCTTCCCCACCCTCCTCATCTTTATTGCGCTCGGCATGCTGCTCGGCGTCAACGGTCCGGCGCACATCGACTTTAGCGACTACGCGCTCACCGAAACCGTCTGCAGCACGGCGCTGCTGTTCATCATGTTCTACGGCGGCTTTAACACCAACATCGACCGTGCCAAACCCGTCGCCGCGCCCGCTGTGCTGCTGAGCACGCTCGGCGTTATCGCCACCGCCGGCATCACTGGCGTGTTCGCACACTTCGCACTGGGCTTCGACTGGATCGGCGGCCTGCTGCTGGGCTCGGTCGTGGCGTCGACCGACGCGGCGAGCGTCTTTAGCGTGCTGCGCGAGCACAACCTGTCGCTAAAGGGCGGCACCGACTCGCTGCTCGAGGTCGAATCGGGCTCCAACGACCCCGTCGCCTACATGCTCACCGCGGTACTCGCCACCCTCGCGGCGGGTGGCAACATCGACATTCCCGTGCTGCTGGCCAAGCAGATCATCCTGGGCGTGGGGCTGGGCCTTGCCATCGGCTGGATATCCAGCCGCCTGATTGAGCGCGCACACGCAACGGCCGAGGGCGCGCAGACTATCTTTTTGTTCGCCGTGGCGATCGTCGCCTACGCACTGCCGAGCTACCTGGGCGGCAACGGCTTTTTGGCCGTATACCTGGCAGGCATTGTGCTGGGCGCGAGCGACATCACCGGCAAGGTCGAGATGGCGCACTTCTTTGACACCCTTACCGAGATGGCCGAGATGACGATCTTCTTCTTGCTCGGCCTGCTCGTCACGCCCGCGCGCCTGCCGCAAATGCTGCTACCCGGCCTGGCGCTCATGGCGTTTATGCTCTTTGCGAGCCGCCCCATCGCCGTCGGTCTGCTGCTGGCGCCCTTTAAGACGAGCCCTCGCCAGGTTGCGCTCGTAAGCTGGGCGGGCTTGCGCGGCGCGGCTTCGGTCGTCTTTAGCCTCTTTGCTGTGGTGGCCGGCGTTCCCGGCGGACACGACCTATTTGACCTGGTGTTTGTGATTGCCGTATCGAGCATTGTGGTGCAGGGTTCGCTACTGCCGGCGGTGGCGAAGAAACTCGATATGATCGATGCGGCCGGCGACGTGCGCCGCACCTTTAACGACTACCACGACGAGGACGGCATGTCGTTTGTAAAGCTCAAGGTGGGCGCTGGCCATCCGTTTGCCGGGCGCTCGCTCGCCGATATTGGCAGCGCGACGGACATGCTCGTGGTCTTGGTGCTGCGCGACGGGGCACACCCGGTACTGCCCAACGGCGATACCGTCATCGAGGAAGGCGACCTTCTGGTGATGGCAGCCCCAACGTTCGAAGAGCGTGCCGAGGTTACGCTGCGCGAGGTCACCGTGACGCCCCACGGTCGCCTGGCCGGTCAGCGCCTGCGCGACGTGCCGCAGGGCAAGCACCCGTTTATCGTGGTGATGCTCAAGCGCGACGGCCAAACCATCATCCCCGATGGCAACACCCTAATATACGCCGGCGACGAAGCCGTCATCGCCACGCTGGCGTCGTAGTGACCAGGGGTTAGCTAATTTGCGACGAAGAAATCAAGCGCCTAGAGAACCTCATGCCTTCGCTCGCAGATTTGGATTTGCCCGAGGAGTAAAGCACCCCTCCCCCATGTAACCATCCTGTAAATCATAGCGGCGCACTCGGGTTTTGCTGTGATTCGGTCGCGCCTGACGCTCCACTGTGCTAAAGTATCCCGAACGTTCAAACGACTACGAGGGGAACTAGAAGATGGCACGTGTGCACAACTTCTCAGCTGGCCCGGCCGCGCTGCCTACAAGCGTGCTCGCCGAGATCGCCGACGAGATGATGGACTACCGCGGTTGCGGCATGTCCGTACTCGAGATGAGCCATCGATCTAGCATGTACCAGCAGATTATCAACGACGCCGAGGCAACCCTGCGCCGTCTGCTGAGCATCCCCGACAACTACCGCGTCCTGTTTTTGCAGGGCGGCGCCACGCTGCAGTTTGCGGGCATCCCCATGAACCTCATGCGCCGCGGCCGCGCCGGCTACGTCGTGACCGGCAACTTTGCCAACAAGGCGTACAAGGAGGCCGCCAAGTACGGCGAGGCCGTGCTGCTCGCGAGCTCCGAAGACACCAACTTCGACCGCATCCCCGACATGGCCGACATCAACGCGCGTATTGCCGCCGAGGCCACGGGCGACGGGCTCGACTACGTCTACATCTGCCAGAACAACACCATCTTCGGCACCATGTACCACGAGCTGCCCAACTGTGGCGATGTGCCGCTGGTCGCCGATGTCTCGAGCTGCTTTCTGTCGCAGCCGCTCGACGTTGAGCGCTACGGGCTCATTTACGCCGGTGCGCAGAAAAACGCCGGCGCCGCGGGCGTGACCGTGGTCATCGTGCGCGACAACCTGATCGCCGACGACCCGGCCTTTGCGCAGACGCCGCAGTACCTGAACCTTAAGACCCAAGCCGCCAAGGGCTCCATGCTCAACACGCCCAACACCTTTGGCATCTACGTGTGCGGCAAGGTGTTCCATTGGGTTGAACAGACCGGCGGACTTGCCGCCATGGCCGAGCGCAACTGGGCCAAGGCCAACCTGCTCTACGACCTGCTCGAGAACAGCAAACTATTCCACGGCACCGCACAGACAGACAGTCGCTCCATCGCCAACGTCACGTTCCGTACCGGCGATGCCGACCTCGACGCCGCCTTTGTCGCAGGCGCGGCCGAGCACCAGATTCAAAACGTCAAGGGCCATCGCCTGGTGGGCGGCATGCGCGCCAGCGTCTACAACGCCGTAACCATGGAAGACGTGCGGGCACTGGCCTCGTACATGAAGGACTTCGAAGCGCAGCATAGTTTGAGCCCGCGATCTAACTAGCCCGCAACCCGCGGGCCGACCAGCCACTTCAAACCACCCTGCTTAGATCAAAACCTGCTAAGGA
This sequence comes from uncultured Collinsella sp., assembly GCA_959601045.1. Taxonomy (GTDB): domain Bacteria; phylum Actinomycetota; class Coriobacteriia; order Coriobacteriales; family Coriobacteriaceae; genus Collinsella. The sequence goes on along the minus strand of CAUGNZ010000004.1, from coordinate 34,572 downwards.
GTTTTTCCATGCGTAAGATTAAGACCATCGACGACATCACTAAAGACGGCAAAGTCGAGTTTGGCGAGGGCTACGAGTTTGTGGGCACCGCCGAGGAGGCCGACGCTATCCTGATGCGCTCCACCGACCTGCACGGCTACGAGCTGCCCGAGGGCATCCGCGCCATCGCCCGCTGCGGCGCCGGCGTCAACAACATCCCCGTCGAGGAGTACGCCAGAAAGGGCGTCGTCGTCTTTAACTCTCCCGGTGCCAACAGCAACGCCGTCAAGGAGCTCGTCCTGGGTATGCTGGTGCTTTCGAGCCGCGGCGTCGTGCAGTCGATGAACTGGGTGCGCAACAACGCCGACAACCCCGAGATCCAGGTCGATGCCGAGAAGGCCAAGAAGGCCTTTGTGGGCCGCGAGCTCAAGGGCAAGCGCATCGGCGTCATCGGCCTGGGCAACGTAGGCTCCAAGGTCGCCAACGCCTGTGTCGACCTGGGCATGGACGTTTACGGCTACGATCCGTTCATTTCCGTCGAGCACGCGTGGGTGCTGAGCCGCGAGGTGCAGCGCGTGGGCACGCTCGAGGATCTGTGCCGCGGCTGCGACTACCTCACCGTGCACGTGCCCAGCAAGGCCGATACCATCGGCATGATCAGCACCGAGCAGATCGACCTGCTGGCCCCGGACGCCGTGCTCATCAACTACGCGCGCGAGACCATCATTGACGAGGACGCCGTCGACGCCGCCCTGCGCGCGGGCAAGCTCAGCTGGTTTAGCTGCGACTTTGCCACGCCCAAGACCGTCAAGATGCCCAACACGTTTATCACCACGCATTCGGGCGCCGGCACCGGCGAGGCCGAGGCCAACTGCGCCGACATGGCCATCAGCGAGCTCAAGGATTACCTGGAAAACGGCAACATCGCGCACAGCGTCAACTACCCCGCCTGCAGCATGGGCAAGGCGCGCGCCGCAAGCCGCATTGCCTGCCTGCATGCCAACGTGCCCAACATGATCGGCCAGATCACGGCCATTCTCGCCAAGGACAACGCCAACGTGCAGCGCATGACCAACGAGTCCGCTGGCGAGAACGCCTACACCATGTTCGACACCGATGAGCACCTGGACGGCAGCACGATCGAGGCACTTAAGCAAATTCCGTCGATGTATCGTGTGCGCGTGATTAAATAGCGCCGGCGCCAATCCTGCCAGACAGACCACGAAGCCCATTCGGCCCCCGTTTTCACGAAACGGGGGCCGATTTTGTTGCTCCGGACGACTTTAAAATGATACCCAGAACAAGTTTTTTCAGATAATCGATAGTGAGGCTCAAGTCGCTAAGCACACCCGCTTTGATAAACAGCTTTATCAGGGACTTTAGTAGGTAAAAATCGATCTCTATGTGCCGAATGTAAGTTGACTGTCCATTTTCCGAAACAACTTATTCTAGATAGCATTTTTAAGGCCCCTCCAAGGCGAAATATAAGTCTTTTTGTGACCAAAACTCTAGTCCGCGCGACCGTTTTCCACCCGCGCGGCTACATTCCTGCCCAATCGATAAAAATCTCCTCACGAAGCCGCCGTTCGAGCTCCTGCTGTCGCGGCGTCTTGTCTTTCAGCGGCACATCGAGATAGGACATGATGAGCTCCATCACCACGCGGAAGGCATCGGAGTCGGCCAGCTGACCATAGGTCATCAGAATGACGGGATATCCCATCGCTTGCAGCGCCGTCGTTCGATCGGAGTCCGAAATCTTGGATTCAATGGATCCGTGAATGGCTTTACCTTGGCATTCAACCAGACACTCTCGGCTGCCGTCCTTATTTGCCAGCAGGATATCGGCATAGCGCCTATCAAGCCCCGAAATCAGGCGGGCGCTGCGCGTCATACGAATCTCAACGTTATTGGTAAGGCGCAGCCCTTCGCCGCCGCGCAACCTCGTAAGGCCAAACAGCATCGAAGCCTGGACCTCGAGCGGCGATGCTGCCACCCCCGTAATGCATTTCGCGGCTCGTATGAACGATTTAGCGCCGCGGAGCCCCCGGACCTTATCGACGAACTCTGTAAGCTCAGAGAGCTCAATCAAGGGAGGTCGTTTCCACAAGTCCGTTGGATTCCCCGAGACATCCTTTACGTTTTCCCAGCCCGACCGTGCGTCACCCCACCGGTCCCCATATGCCTGCACAAGTGCCGACTTTACCTGAGGCGCAATCTTGCACACGGCAAAGGTGCCGCACATCTCATACATGCACATGATTAAACGCTCGTTTGAGACCGAGGAAGCCAGGGTCAGCAGGGTAAAGAGCGGGGACGCGACATCGAGGCCAAACTCTGTCTGTCGCATGGAATCAAACGGCCTCTCCCCGTTCCAAACATGCCTGACAATGCGATCGCCCTTACGTCCGCAGCTGCCCTGCGCCAACACGTGTAACGGGGTGCCCAGGAAATGCGTGACGAGCGGATGCTCACATAGGTGCTCCCTGCGCGGATCGTCTACAGAATCAGGCAGGTCCGGCATTATTGCCAAGACCTGTGGGGGTATCCGGTGATACCGAAAGGCAGATATGTCGCACAGCATGTCGTCCATGAAGGGTACGTACCCGCTGCGTCGCTTGTGAACCCGCTCGGACGGCAAACGCACTGGCTCGGCCTGCGAACGGTAAATACTGCCACGCCCACGTCGCGGATCTCTCAGGAGGCTTACAATCGGTTTGGAAAGCAAACTGATTGTGAGGTTGCATATGGTTGATGAGGACTTTGCCTGGCGGCTTGCGCAGGAGCTTGTGCGGATCGAAAGCTCAGACCCGGGCGCGTATGAGGACGAGATCGAGCGCTTCATTAAGAGGCTCATTGAGCAGCAGCTGGCACAACTTGATAGTTCTGCGCTCGATGCCGTGCAGATTGAGGAGCTCGAAGTGCTGCCCGGGCGCCGCAACCTTAAAGTCACCGTGCCGGGCCAAAGCGACGAGCCGCGGCTGATCTATATCTGCCACATGGATACCGTCACCTTGGGCGATGGCTGGGACGCAGACATCGCACCGCTTGGGGCGGTTGTGCGCGACGATAAACTCTATGGCCGCGGTGCCTGCGATATGAAGGGTGGCCTGGCCTGCGCCATTGCCGCACTGGTCCATACGCTCGAACGCGTGGCGGCGGATGGCGCGCTGCCACGCCGCGGCTTTTCGCTCATCTGCTCGGTCGACGAGGAAGACTTCATGCGCGGCTCAGAGGCCGCGATCGATGCTGGCTGGGTCGGCTCGCGCGAATGGGTGCTGGACACCGAACCCACCGACGGACAGATCCAGGTGGCGCACAAGGGTCGCACGTGGTTCGAGATTGAAATGGCTGGCGTGACGGCGCATGCGAGCCAGCCTTGGAAGGGCGCGGATGCCGTCGCCGCCATGGCCGAGGTCGTGTGTTCGCTCCGTCGCGTGTTTGTGGCGCTGCCCGCGCACGATGAGCTGGGGTCTTCGACCATCACGTTTGGCCAAATCGAGGGCGGATATCGCCCCTATGTCGTGCCCGACCGCGCCAAAGTCTGGGTCGACATGCGTCTGACCCCGCCGACCGATACGGCCGCCGCGACGCGCATGGTAGAGCAGGCCATCGCCGTCGCCGAAGCCGCCGTTCCCGGTTGCCATGGCAGCTACACCGTGACGGGCGACCGCCCCGCCATCGAGCGCGACCCGAACTCTCCCCTTCTAGCAGCGCTCAAGCGTGCCGCCGATGACGTGACGGACGCGGACACGACCGTCGGCTTCTTTACCGGCTACACCGACACCGCCGTCATTGCCGGCAAGACAGGCAACCGCAATTGCATGAGCTACGGTCCCGGGTCGCTCGCGCTCGCACACAAGCCCAACGAATATGTGCCCCATGCCGATATCGTTCGTTGTCAGCAGGTGCTAATCGCGCTCGCCGATAACGTGCTCTGGGACGCGAGCGGCCAAGTTGGGGCATAATAAGCCGCGAACAAACCGACTCGTGCGTTAGGACCGCCCATGAAAGCACTTCCGTTTCCCTGCATCCGCCCGGCTCAGGACCGCGTACTCGAGGCGCTGCCTGCAATGGGCAGCATCCTGAGCGGCAACGATGCTCTGCGCGGAGCCCTTGCCGATGGCCTGATGCTCAAGGACCCGGGTGCGGCGTATTACGTGTACGAATGCTCGGGCGAGCCGGGACGCGTGACGGGTGTCGTGGCGATCTGCCCGACGAGTGTACTTGCGGACGGCAAGGGCGATGCCAGCGCCGACGTGGCCGCCGCCGCGCGCGCGATCGCCGAGCTCAAGGTGCAGCCGCGCCCCGTGTCGCTCGCCTACGAGGCCTCGCCCGTCATGGATATCATCCTGGGCGCCGCCAAAGAGGGCGCGTCGCTCTACGCCGTCACCGACCCCGCGGGCATTACGCACCGCGCGTGGGAGGTCAAGCGCGAGGACGCCGTCGGGGCCATCCGCGCTATGCTCGACCAAGCACCGGAGCCGGCACTGACCGACGACCCCGCCTACGCCGCCGCTCTGACCGGGGCGTCGCAGCTGCTGGCCGATGAGGCCCGTGCCGCCGGAACGTACACCGGCAAGGAGCCGTTCAACTTTACCGTTGCCGTGCTCTTCCCCGCCGCGCAGGTCAGCGGCGCCGCGCCGCAAGTTCCGACAGGTCTGCTCACGCACCAGGTCGCGCGGTTCTAGCAAGACCAGACCGCCCAGCACAAAAATCGGCAGCTCAACAAACAGGGGGCGGAGATGCAGCAGGTACATGCATCTCCGCCCCTTTTGCGTCGAGAAGTAAGTCGGCGACCCGCACCGCCACGCCCAAACTACCCGCGCTGCGGACCCGCGGCAGCCACGAGCGGCTCAAGCCCCAGCTCGCGCGCGTAGTCTTCCTGCGTAAAGATCTCAACCAGTTCAAACGTATCGGTCGTATCGTCAAACACGAAATGCAGCACCGAGCAGTTGCCCGGCACGCGCTCGCGCTCGTCGGCCTCCGTGCCCTTCACGTGATCCAAAAACTCCTTGATGGCCGACCCGTGGCTCACCGCGAGCACGCACGAATGGTCCGGGCGTCGCATGAGCTCGGTCAGCGTCGTCACCATGCGCTCACGCACCTGCATCTGACCCTCGCCGCCAAACTGGCGATAGAAATCGCGCCACGGGCGCTCGGGCATGAGCATCACGCGCTCGGCCTCAAAGTCGCCAAAGAACCACTCACGCAGGCCGTCCAGGCGCTCGTACGCCAAGCCCGGCCACAAGTTGGCGACAGTCTGCTCGGTGCGATGAAGCGTAGAGGTGTAGGCATGATCGGGCTCAATGCCGCGCGCACGTAAAAACATGCCGGCGCGCGCCGCCTGGTCGCAACCCAACTGCGTAAGCGGCGAGTCACTCCACCCCTGAATGATACGCTTAAGGTTGAATATCGTCTGTCCATGACGGACCAGATACAGATCTTTATTCATAGGGGTCCTTTCGTTCGTTACCAACCCAAGAGCGAAAACGCCCCGTCGCAATAGCCAAAATGAAGCACGGCACCGTTGTCGGGTAGCTCTCCCCCGCCAGTCACATACTCAAGAAACTCCTGGCAGGCTGAGCCGTGGGAAACCGCCAGCACGCAGTCGTGCTGCGGCCGGGCCATAATACGGGACAGCGCCGCGACCATGCGCGACTGAAGCTGCACTTCCGACTCGCCGCCAAAGGCCACCGGATAATCGCCCCAGGGCTGCGGCGGCATCTCGCGATTTGATGTGCCCTCCAGCGAGCCAAAATGCCACTCACGCAGGTCATCGACCAGCTCAATGGAACGGCCCTCGCCAACGATAAGCTCGGCCGTATGCCGCGCCCGGCCCAACGGCGAGGAATACACATGATCAAAGGCCACGCCACGCGCCGCAAACGCCGTACGCGCCGTCAGCGCCTGCTCGCGCCCGCGCGCCGTAAGCGGCGAATCGTGCCAGCCCTGCAAAATGCTCTGCACATTGAGCTCAGTCTGCCCATGCCGCACCAAATACAGATCTGCCACACGCTCTCCCCTCGTACCACCACAAAGGGGACAGGCACCTTTGTGGTGGTTTACCGTCTGATCACGCCGCGGTGACGCTCAGCTACACCAGCACGTCGGCGAGCGGGCGCTTGGGTACGTGGTGCACCTGCGCATCGTCACGCCAGTAATTAATTGAGCCGTCGGGGTTGGAATCGATCGCATCGATCATCTGCGTCTCGGCCGGCACGCCAAAAGCCATGATCAGCTTGAGCTCATACTTGTCGTTATCGAGCCCCATAGCATCGATCGCGTGGGGCGTAAAGGCCTTGAACATGCAGGCTGCCACCTCGGGCGTGGCGCTGCGAGCGGCGAGCATCATCGTCTGCGCGGCAATGCCCGTGTCGACCTCGGTGATGGGCGCGGCGGGCTTACCCGGAACAGCGCGCTCGGCAAGAATCGCGATGTAGCCGGTCGGACGCTCGCCCTCGGCAGGACCCGACCAATCCTTAAGCGCGCCGGCCCATGCAAGCTCATCAAATACACGCGCGCAATCCTCGGCACCGCTCACCACATGAAAACGCAGACGCTGAGCATTGGCGCCGCAGGGAGCCAGGTGCGCCAGTTCCGCCAGCTCGAGCAAAAACTCGCGCGGCACGCGCATGGACTCGTCAAAACGGCGGCACGTACGGGCGCGGCGGACCAGCGCGTCAAACGTGTCCAGGCCAAGCTTTTCGCAACCTTGCTTTGCCATCGATTCGACACTCGACGGTGCCTCGGGAACTGCTTCGTTCATAGGGACCCCCAATACAAGCCAATTGTCCTTAGGAAAATCTAACCTAAAACGTAGGCAATAACGAACAGGGCTGCAATGTTCTACACCTGTTGAATAGAAAATCGCGACGTGGGGAACAACGGAAACAATTCGGGGCCTTTGGGTTACGTTTCGCCCTCCCCGACCCATACGTCAGCGCCCTTAGGGGATACTGGTTGTAACGATCAAGGCTTACGCCGCACGGAAAGGAGACTTATGGGCATCTTTAAGAACGATGATCAAAAATCGAGCCAGTTTGGATTTGACGAGAAAAGCATGGCGGGCAAAGCCGTCAAGGCCGTACGCTGGATCTACGCCATCACGGGCGTCTTAGCACTCATTGCTGGTATCGCGCTGCTTTTTGCACCTGCCAAGTCCCTCGTCTTTTTGACGACTGTCCTGGGTTTTTACTTTGTAATCACTGCTGCCATCAGACTATTCACTGCCATTTTTGAGCCGCTGCTGCCCACCGGCTGGCGCGTGACGAGCATCATCTCCAACCTACTCATTATCTTGGGCGGCGTCATAATCCTGCGCAACCAGGCCTTCTCGACCGCGACGCTCACCACGATGGTGGTTATCGTGGCCGGCTTTGGCTGGATTGTCGAAGGTGTCATGTCCATTCTGGAGTCCGAGCTTTCGTCCAACCGCGCCCTCGCTATCCTGAGCGGCGCACTTTCCATCATCGCCGGCATGTTCGTGTTTATCTATCCGCTGTGGTCGGCCAAGATGCTCGTCATCTTTAGCGGTGCCGCGCTGCTGGTGTTTGGCGTGACGCTCATTGTTCGCGCCATTCAGTTTGGCAAACTGGTGCGCTAGATGCCAAAGACGCTCTTTATTGATGCCGACGCCTGCCCGGTCACGCGCGAGTCGATTGACTGCGCGCGGTGGGCGGGCGTCGCCGTTGTTATCGCCGGCAACAGCACGCAAAACCTGGAACGGCACATTCGCCGCGACGACCCGCGCGATGCCGAGCACGCGCGACGCGGCTTTTGGGTCACGACGCTCGACGTGAGCGTGGGCGCCGACAGCGCCGACTTTGCCATTGTCGAACGCCTGCAGGCGGGCGACGTGGTCGTGACGCAGGACATTGGCTTGGCGAGCATGGTGCTCGGGCGCGATGCCGCCGCCATCGGTGTGCGCGGGCGCGTGTACGACAAGGCGACTATCGACATGCAGCTGTTTATTCGCCACGAGGAAAAGAAGGTACGCCGCGCCGGCGGACGCACTCGCGGTCCGGCAGCATTTACCAGCGAAGACCGCGCCCGCTTTAAACGCAACCTCACCGAGTTGCTGCACTAACCAAGGTAGATTTTTGAGACATGCCTAAAATCTACCTTTTTGTTTTGAGCGGTGTGAGCGCTCGGAATCCATGGCTCAACAAAAAATGGGCTTCAAAATGCCATGCGTCGCCGCATTGCGCAGGCGCTGAGCATGGCTATTTGAAGCCCATTTTTTAGGCCTACTTAGAGGCCAACGGCGGAGAGGATGAGGCCCCAGCCAGCGCCGATGACGCACATCATGATCAGGAACACGGCATTTTCGCGGGCGCTGCGGTTGGTGCGGAACAGCACCAGATAACCCACGCCGGCGGAAATGAGCGTGCCGGCGAGCATCGGCGCCAGTTGCAGCGCGCCTTCCAGATACAGCTGTGTAATGACCACGCTCGCCGAGCAATTGGGAATCAGCCCGACAAGCGCCGAACCCAGGACAGCGAGTGTCTCGTTGCCGCGCAGGAACTGCTCGATCGCGGACTCGCCGAACGTCTCGAGCACGGCGACCAGAATCAGCGTCACCAGAAAAATGAATACCGAGACCTGCACGGTGTGCGAGATCGCACTGCGGATGATCGACAGGACAGGCGTCCCTTCGTGGGAGTGAGAGTGACCGTGACCATCATGGTGTTCATGTTCGCCCTCATGACCGTGATCGTGGCCATGTCCGTGTTCGTGCTCGTCCTCGTCTTCATCACAACCGCAATGGTCGCGCTCGCACAGCTCGTGGATGTGGTCGGCGCTCACGCCTGCCTCGGCCACCTCGTCGATGATGTCACCGCCGCTGTGGTCGTCGTGCGCGCAGTTCACGTGGGCCGGGTTGGCCGCGGTTCCCAGCACGGTACGGCGAATCGCCGCGTGCGCGCGGGCGTTACGGCGCAGGCCGCGAATGGCAGCGTCCACGATAAAACCCGTGACCAGTGCGATCAGCGCTTTCGAAGCCAAAAGCATCGCCATAGTCTGCACGGGAACCTGCTCGGCAAGCAACAGCGGCAGCATCTCATCGGAGGTCGAAAGGAACACCGCCACCAACGTGCCCAAGGTCACGACACGGCCGGCGTACAGCGTTGCTGCCATGGCCGAAAATCCGCACTGCGGCACCATGCCCAGCAGCGAGCCAACCACGGGACCCGCAGCGCCGGCGCGCTTGATAGCGCCGTTGACGCGGTCGCCCGCAACGTGCTCAAGTGTCTCGAGAGCAAGATACGTCACCAACAAAAACGGCACCAGCGACAGCGTGTCCTTGCCGGCGTCGAGCAGAATATCAATCAGTAAATCCATGACGGATGGAACCTTTCGTGTCTTTCGGCAGCATTGTAAAAGTCCTAGCGGTCAACTAGGGTATTGTAGTTGTCCCGGGCGCGGTGCCAATAGTTGCCTATGGTAAACTATCATCTCGCCATAACTCAGTAACCTCGAGCCGCACAACGCGGCCCGTCCAAGGAGTAGCATATGAACGTATCGCAAGCACTCGAATACGAGCGCCAGCCGTTTATCCCCATGTTTATCTACGGCGACCACGGCGCCATGGAGTCCGAGCGCCAGAAGGGCGAGGAGGCCCTCAAGGTGCTCGAGACCGAGTACTTTACCGCCGAGGGCGACCCCGGCTTCGACTTTGCCACCGTGCGCGACCTGGCCGACCGCAACCGCGACCTGTGCGACCAGATTGGCGAGGCGCGTCTGCGCAACGTGACGCCCGCGACGCTCTCGCGCGGCCTGTCCGATGCCGACACCTGCGCCGCCATCGGCAAGATGCAAAAGCGCACCGCCGCGTCCGTTATGCGCGAAATCCGCGGCGACCGCGACGCGCTCGGCGTGGCCTACGCCCGCAAGCCCATCCAGGGCACCGTGCTCGGTATCGACATCGAGACCACCGGACGTGCACCCGAGCGCGGCTATATCATCAACGTGGGCTGGGAGATCATGGAGCTCACCAGCGACGCCGTCCCGCATGACGCCGAGGCACACTACTGCGGCCTGCCCGACATCTACCGCGGCGAGGATGTGCCGTTGTCGAATATCCACCACATCACCTGGGACGACATCGACGGCAAAAAGCCGTTCCGCGAGAACAAAGAGCTGCAAAAGCAGCTGCTCAAGCTTATGAAGAAGTACCCGTACATGGCACACAACGCCGCCTTTGAGGACAGCTGGTTCAAGATCCACCTGGACGGCTACGCCGAGGCACGCCGCGCCGGCAAGATCATCGTCATCGACTCGCGCCAGATCTGCCGCAGCCTGGACGCCGACGTGCGCTCGCTCCCCCGCGAGTCCGCCCCAGCCGCGCTCGAGAACTGGGCGCGCCGCCGTGGAACCCTCGCCGCCGACGCCAACGAGCAGCACCTGGGCTTGGACGACACCGACCTCATGCTCCGCACCGTCCAAGCCGAGTTCAACCTCAAGAACCTATTCGCGAAATAACCGATCCATCTGCGGGAGCGCCTGCCAGGCACAGCGCAATCCGTCTGGGCACACCGGCACGCAGTAAACTAGGGCGCAGCCTTATGGCTGCACCCTAGTTTTCATCAAAACGAGCAAATACGCGTGCTTCACATAGTCGGCAGGTTGGCCCACCTACATTTTTCGAGTTGTTCGGCCAGCTGAACCACTAGTCAAGGCCCCTTGAACCGCAATCGAGCGCTATAGTCGCCCCAATTTCGCAACCAAGCCCTATAAATCTACCTGAATCAATTCGAATAGGACGTTGCGATCGCACCATTCGTATAGGATAAGGCCGAATAACTCAAATTATGTTGGTGAGGCATCTGAGCGGTCGGCAAAAACGCTTAGAAGCTACGAATCCGCAACTAAAGTTCACCAAAATGGGGCAGCCGACAGAAACCTCCCCAGCCGAAGCTGCCCCCCCCTCAATACGACAGCTCAAAAACCCACCGTTCGCAGAAGATAAGCCGCGCCCCAATACCGTTGCCCGAAGTTTCGAGCGTATATGGCGTCCGCTATGCCATCATGCGCGTATGGGAATCGTTCTGTCACATACCACGGCACGCGCTGTATACCAAACAGTCAACTCGCTCGCAAGCCACGCGACCGATCCCATATCTATGGAAAAGATCAAGGTGTCTGCGCCGACCACGTCCAACCTGGAAGCGGCGCGAGCATGGCTCAACAGAAAGAATGTCGATTCTGAAAGCATCCATGTGCTGACGTTTTCCAATAATGCCAAAAGGCACCGCAAGGGCTGCATCTGCCACTGCACGCGCTATACGTTTGATGCAGAAAGCTACCTAGAACTCGAGCCGAACGTCTACATCGTCGATATCAAGCTGTGCGCGTTAGAAGCAGCAGCCGACCTCAACCTTTCGGAGCTCGTTGAGTATTACTTTGAAATCTGCGGCTCCTACGCGCTTGGAACGTCCGACGAAACTCAATATCGCGAGCGCCCAGCCCTAACCAGCGTTGAAGAGCTCAGAGCCTTCTTTTCAGAGGCATCGGGGTATCGTGGATCTAATAAAGCACTTAAGGCACTTTCTTATGTACGCGAAGGCTGTCGCTCCCCACTCGAAACGGCGTTTGTCATGATGCTGACAATGCCCAAGTCAATGGGTGGCTTAGCCATACGCGCTATCAAAACGGACTATCCGATCCCAGTCCCCAAAAGATACGCCGCCCTAACGCGACGGACGGTTTTCTACCTCGACGCGCTGCTCGAAAATTCGATGACCGATATCGAATACAACGGCTTTTACCACGACGAGCCCGAACAGCAATCAATTGACGAGGAACGCCGAAACACGCTGCGAAACATGGGATATGCCGTTATCACAGTTAGTCGTCATTCGTTTTTCAAGCAGTCCGCTTTTAGGCGGGTCATGGAAGCGATTCGCATTCGCGAGAAGATATGGCCCGGTCGACTCCCGGATAACTTCGCCATCCTGCAAGAAACTCTTCGTCAATTTGTCTTGCGGCGCTACTTCGAATACGGTCGCCGCGTCCTGGAGACACTCAAAGAAGAAGAGGCCGCCAAGCGCGAAATTGCAAGCCAATATCCGCAAGCTGATGACCCGAGCATCAACGATGTGCCAGAACCCGACGACATGCAACACGTCGGGGCCCTTGCTGAGGAAATCAATGGGCCTTGGGAATGCGACATGTTCGCAAAAATCGATGAAAACCGCACGGAAGACGACACGATTATTGATCTAATTGAGAATTCGCTCTTCTAAAGGCGATCTCTGCGGATGTCCACCTACATTTTTCGACTTATTCGGCCACCGATGTGCCAGATTGGCTGCAGCAATGCTCAATATAACTTTAGATAAAACTGATTCTGCAGGAACTCCCGTAGAGGAAGAACTGATTCTCGCGGTATTTAACACGATAAAGTACAAATATGAACAGTTCTAATGCTTCTCAAGGTGGCTTTCTTAGCATGCTGGCCGAACATCTCGAAATATGTTGGCGAGCATTGCGTCGATGTCTCCCAACCCGCAGAAAATCGCAGAGGCGGCAAACAGTCATCGAAATTAACGTAAATTGTATTGACATATGAACATGCGCTCATATAATCGGAAGTAAGTTATATGAGCGCATGTTCATATGAAAGGATGTTGCAATGAGCAGCCACGCTGATGAAACAAAGACTGGCATCGAGGCCACCGAGCCGATCGTCCCCACCACCTGCTCGCCCGAGGACCTTCCCGACGAGGAGCTGTTGTACGACCTGGCCGACCTGTTCAAGGTCTTCAGCGACACCACACGCATCAAGATCCTCTATGCCCTCATGGGCCGCGAGCTCTGCGTGGCTGACATCGCCGAAGCGACCGCAACCTCGCAGTCGGCAGTATCGCACCAGCTGCGCACGCTTAAGCAGTCGCACCTGGTCAAGTTCCGCCGCGACGGCCGCAACATTCTCTACTCGCTCGCCGACGATCACGTCTACACCATGCTTAACCAGGGCATGAGCCATATCTGCGAATAGCAATCAACCACGGTATCAGCGCGGCCGGCACCCAGACCGCTAACACAGGGAAAGGAACCCACCATGAAAAAGCAGTTCAAGCTCGACGAGATCGATTGCGCCAACTGCGCGCGCGAGCTTCAGGACGAACTTGCCAAGCTCGAGGGCGTCAAGTCCGTTTCGGTCAACTTTATGACCCAGAAGCTGACGCTCGAGGCCGACGACGCCAAGTTCGACGAGGTCCTGGACCGCGTCGTTGAGTTCACCGCCGACGCCGAGCCGGACTGCGAGATCATTCTCTAACCCGCGCATACGTTGACCTGCGAGGCCGCGCTTGCCGCGGCCTTTGCTCGCGAAATTATATGAGCGAGTGTTCATAAACTCAAATGAGAGGTTTGAATCATGACAGCCGCCGATCCCAAAAAGAAAAAGAAGAAGCGCAAGAAGAAAGAGTCCCTTGAGCATAAGCGCAACCGCATCCTGGTAGCACTGGGCATTTTTGCCGTTGTTTATGCCCTCGACGAGCTCGGCGCCCTCACTATCGCATTTGGGGAGCCCGGCAACATCTACGCCAGCTTTGTGCTGTTCCTCGTGCCGTTTTTGATTGCCGGCTACGACGTACTGCAAAAGGCATTCAATAACATCCGCCGCGGCAAGGCCTTCGACGAGAGCTTCCTCATGGCCGTCGCGACCATCGGCGCGTTTGCCATGGTGCTCTTCCCCGACACCGACCCGCACATGGCCGAAGGCGCCGCTGTCATGCTGTTCTACCAGGTCGGCGAGTTGTTCCAGGCATACGCCGTGGGCAAGAGCCGCAAGTCGATCAGTGCCATGATGGACATCGCGCCCGACTACGCTAACGTCGAGCAAGCCGACGGCGCACTCGAACAGGTCTTTCCCGATGACATCGCCGTCGGCACCGTGATCGTGGTCAAGCCCGGCGAGCGCGTGCCTATCGACGGCGTCATCGTCGAGGGCGAAACCCAGCTCGACACCGCCGCACTCACGGGCGAGTCGGTCCCCCGCCCGGCCAAGACCGGCGACGATATCATCAGCGGTTGCATCAACATGACGGGCCTCATCCACGTGCGCACCACCAAGCCCTTTGGCGAGTCAACCGTCGCGCGTGTTCTGGAGCTCGTGGAGAATGCCAGCGAAAAGAAGGCGCGCACCGAGAACTTCATCACGCGCTTTGCCCGCGTCTACACCCCCGCCGTCACTGGCGCTGCCGCGGTGCTCGCGCTTGGCGGCGGCCTGGTGACTGGCGCTTGGTCCGATTGGATCCTGCGCGGCCTGACCTTCCTGGTCGTCAGCTGCCCGTGCGCCCTCGTGATCAGCGTACCGTTGAGTTTCTTTGGCGGCATCGGCGGCGCGTCCAAGCTGGGCGTTCTCATCAAGGGCTCCAACTACCTCGAGACGCTCGCCGACGTGGACACCATCGTCTTCGACAAAACGGGCACCCTCACCAACGGCACGTTCTCAGTCGTCGCGGTGCACCCCGAGGCTGGCTATACCGAGCAGTCGCTGCTCGAAGTCGCAGCCCTTGCTGAGTCGTTCTCCGATCACCCCATCGCGCAGTCCGTGCGCGACGCCTACCAGGGCGAGGTCGACCCCAAGCGCGTGAGCGACTCCGCCAACGACGCGGGCCACGGCGTGACGGCAACCATCGACGGCAAGCACGTCGTCGTTGGCAACGCCAAAATGCTCGCCGCGGCCGGCGTTGAAGCACCGGACTGTGAGGTTGTCGGCACGATCCTCCACGTGCTCGTTGACGGCGTGTACGCCGGCCACATCGTGATTGCAGACACCGTTAAGGCCGATGCGGAGCAAACGATTCGCGACCTGCATGCCGCCGGTATCAACCGCACCGTCATGCTCACGGGCGACCGCGAGGAGGTTGCAGCGTCTGTGGCCAAGCAACTCGGTCTCGACGAGTTCCACGCGCAGCTCCTGCCGGGCGACAAGGTCGAGCGCGTTGAGGCGCTACTCGCGGCCGAAAGTGGCAAGGGCAAGCTCGCCTTTGTCGGCGACGGTATCAACGACGCTCCTGTGCTTACGCGCGCCGATGTGGGCATTGCCATGGGCGCCATGGGTTCCGACGCCGCGATCGAGGCCGCCGACGTGGTGCTGACGGACGACAAGCCGTCCGACATTTCCCGCGCTATTCGCGTGGCGCGCAAGACCATGTCGATTGTTTGGCAGAACATCATCTTTGCGCTGGGCATTAAGCTGCTCATCCTTGTGCTGGCAGCGCTGGGCATCGCCAATATGTGGCTTGCCGTCTTTGGCGACGTGGGCGTGGCGATCATCGCCATCCTGAACGCCATGCGCGCGATGGGTGTCAAGAACCTGTAGCGCTCGTGGTCCCTCCGGCCGGGGCCGGGCTTGGTTTTGAAAACGTCCTCGCGCATGAGGCCCGTCTTTCCTGCTCCTGCGGAGCAACGGAAAGGCGGGCCTCGCGCTGCGGAATGTTTTCAAAACCAAGCCCGGTCCCGGCCTGCGGTAACGTTGCTGGCGGTTCTTGGGCATCGCTTGCTGGCGGGGTTCCTTGTCTGAGTTGGACTTAGTTGGCGGGGCTATTGATCCCGGTCGCTGCCCCGTCTCAGCATCGATCTTAGCTTCTCGAAGCTCTCCTCGCTCAGGCAGTGCTCCATGTGGCAGCCCTCTTGCGACGCGACCTCGGGCGTTACGCCTGCGTCCTCTAGCAGACCTACAAAAAAGCAGTGGCGCTCCCACATTTGACGGGCAACCTCAAGACCGCGTTCCGTCAGATGCACGTCGCGTTTGCCCATCTCCACGTAGCCGGTGCTCTCCAAGGCCGCCATGGCTTTAGAGACGCTTGCTTTGGTTACGCCCAAGTATTCGGCAACGTCGATCGAGCGCACGATGCCCTGACGTTCCGATAGGACGTAGATCGATTCGAGATAGTCTTCTCCGGATTCACGTAGGGCCATGGGCCGCCTTTCGCGATGATTGCTAGTTAGCCTTTGGATACTTTTGCTTGATTTACTTTACCGCAAAAGTTGCCCATGTCTTACTACTTTGCCTAAAAGTTAGCCGTGTTTCACAAAACATGCGGGACGAAAACAAAATGGGGACGCCCCGCAAGGAGTGTCCCCAGCTGCCGGCAGAGACGATATGAGCAGGACATAAAAACATTGAGAGCCCCTGCTGCATGAAGGACCGCGGATTAGGCCGACAATGGTGAGTGTCTAATTCAGCCGCGGCGGCCACGCCGCATTCATGGAAGGGGCTCCCATGCTCGATACTACCACCTTCGTCGGCCTCGACGTCCACGCCCGCTCGATAAAGGCCGTCTCCCTCGACGTCATGACCGGGGAGGTGCGCGCCGCGACCTTCGGCTACGACGCCGGCGCCGTCGCGGAGTGGGTCCGCTCCGTGGACCCCGGGGCCAGGTGCGTGTACGAGTCCGGGGTCACGGGCTTCGACCTGCAGAAGAGCCTCTCCGGCCTGGGGGTCGACTGCGTGGTCGGCGCCGTCTCGAAGATGATCAAGCCCAGCGCGGACAGGCGCAGGAAGAACGACCGCAACGACGCCGAGTTCCTCGCCCGCATGCTGTCGGTCGGCAACGTGGTCGAGGTGTGGGTCCCCGACGACGAGTGCGAGGCCGCCCGCGACCTGACCAGGGCGCTCGAGGACGCGAGGGACGACCTCTCGCGCTCGAAGCAGCGGCTCTCCAAGTTCCTGCTCAGGCACGGGCTCGTCTTCGACGAGAGGACGCCCACCGGCCGCAGGAAGGGCAACTGGACCCGGGCCCACTGGTCCTGGATCGAGTCGATAAGGTTCGCGGAGAGGGCCGACGAGGAGGTGCTCGCCTACTACGTCGACGCGGTCAGGCGGGCGGCGGAGGAGAAGGCGAGGCTCGAGGGGCTCGTCGAGGGCGAGGCCCGCAAGCCCAGGTGGAGGAGGAGGGTCGACTCCCTGCGCTGCCTCAAGGGCGTCGACACCGCTTCCGCCGCCGACCTCGTGTTCGAGGCCGGCGAGTTCTCCAGGTTCAGGAACGCCCGCTCGTTCGCCGCGTGGGTCGGCCTGACGCCCTCCGAGCACTCCAGCGGGGAGAGCGACCGCAGGGGCGCGATCACCAAGGCCGGCAACAAGCACCTGAGGAAGACGCTGGTCGAGGCCGCGTGGCACTACCTGACGTGCTCGGGGCGGCCGAAGGACCTCGCCAAGGGCCAGGCCCCGGACCGGGGCGCCCGGAGGCATGCCGCCAAGGGCGTGCGGAGGCTGGTCGAGAGGCGGGAGGCGCTGCTCGCGCGCGGGGTCCACGGCAACAAGGCGAACGTCGCCACGGCGCGCGAGCTCGCCTGCTGGGTGTGGGCGGTCGGCCTCATGGCCGAGGAGGCGTAGGGGGCGGTCCCCCGCACATAAGCCAGTCACCCCGGAAGCGGTTCGATCCGAAGCCGTTGAGGCGAACCTCAGGTCCCTTTTCTGCGAGCGCCCAGGGCGCCACACGCGTGCACAGACTGTCGGTTCGACGTAGAAGCCTCAGCCGTAGCAACGGATTGCCCAGCGAGAGATCGCCACGGGCGGATATTAAACTGCAAAGACGAGCGTCGGTAAGACACGCCGAGGTCGCCGCGGACGGGTTGATATAGGGAGAGGGCCTGACCCCATATCGTTGGGGCCAGGCCCGATTTTGCCTCTTGACAATGTCCTGCTCATATTAAAAGGAACGTCCCTAAGTGCCGGCCGCAGCTACAGTAGCCCAAAGTGCTTGGCGGCGTTGTAAATGCCGTCGTCGTCTACGGCGGTCGTCACGTAGGTCGCTGCGGCCTTCACGGTATCCTGCGCGTTGCCCATGGCCACACTTGTGCCCACGGCCGAGAACATCGACAGGTCGTTCTCGCCGTCGCCAAAGGCGATCGCCTCGCTCGCGTCGACACCCAGGCGCTCCAGCGTCGCTGCCACGCCCAGGTCCTTGCCGCCGTTAGCGGGAATAATGTCGCAGAACAGGTCGCACCAGCGCGTAGTGAGCGAATGCGACACCGCATCGGTCACGATATGCTCGTCGGCAGGATCCACAAAGGCGCAAAACTGGTAGACCGGCGCTTCAAAGGCGTGCTCAAACGGCTCCTCGTGGTAGACGATCCCCGCGTTGTTGCCGGCCGTCACCACGCGTTCGGACAGGCGGTTCACAAACGAGTTCTCGCCCTGCATGCACAGCGAGTCGTAGCGCCCCTCGGCCACCTGGTCCACAATCACCGCAACGTCGTCCGGATCGATCGGGCAGCTACGGTAAACGCCCTCGGCATCAAAACAGTGCTGGCCCGAAAGCGTAATGTACGCATCCCAACCAAGATCGAACAGCCAATCGGGCATCTGGTAGGTCGGGCGACCCGTGGCAATGACGCACGCAATCCCCTGCTCGTGAAAGCTGTCGAGCACCTGCTGCGCCGACGCCGGAATCCGGTGCGTCTCAAAGCTCAGCAGCGTGCCGTCGATATCAAAAAACGCGGCCTTGATCATCCTCGCCTACTCCTCGCCCTCGAGCTTTTCACTCGCCTCGAGCCACGCCATCTCCAGCTCGTCCATGGCGGCGTGGGCCTCGTCGATCTTTGCCTGCTGCTCGCCCAGCGCCGTGTAGTTGGTGGGATCGACCTGGGCCATGGCGGCCTCGGCCTCCTCCACGCGAGCGCGCTGCGTTTCCATCTTGCGCTCGAGCGAGCTCACCTCACGACGGAGCTTTTGGCGCTCGGCATTGGAAAGGCCGTTGGGCTGACCGCTCGACTTGGGCTTTTCGGCCGCAGCCGCCGCGGCACCGGTGTCGAACGTACCGGTCTTGGCGCTCGGTGCACCCACGGGCTCGCCCTCGGCGGTGGCGTTGCACAGGCGCAGGTACTGGTCGACGCCGCCGGGCATATGCGTCAGGTGGCCGTCGAGCAGCGCCCACTGCTGGTCGGTCACGCGCTCCATCAAAAAGCGGTCGTGCGTCACCAGAATCAGCGTGCCGGGCCAGCCGTCCAGCAAGTCCTCGACAATCGCCAGCATGTCGGTATCCAGGTCGTTGCCGGGCTCGTCCAGGATGAGCACGTTGGGCTCGTCCAGGATCGTCAGCAGCAGCGACAGGCGACGGCGCTGGCCGCCCGAAAGATCGCCGATGCGGCTCCAGAGCTGCTGCGTCGTAAAGCCCAGACGCTCGCAGAGCTTCTCGGGTGAAGTCTCCTTGCCGTCAATGACGTAGTACTTCTTATAGTGGCTGAGCACCTCGCGGATCGTGTCGCCCATGTAGGGTTCGAGCTCCTCGAGCTGCTGCGACAGCACGCCAAAGCGCACCGTCTGGCCGATCTTCACGCGGCCGCGCAGGGGCGCGATCTTGCCCTGGATCACGTCGAGCAAAGTCGACTTGCCGGCGCCGTTCTCGCCCAAAAGACCATAGCGGTCGCCCGCACCAATGAGCCAGGTCACATCGGTGAGCACCTGCTTGGGCGCGCCATCGGTATCCGCATAGCCGGCGTCCACGTCGACCACATCGATAACCTGCTTGCCCAGGCGGCTCACGGCCAGGCGCTTGAGCTCCAGCTCGTCACGCACGGGCGGCACGTCGGCGATCAGCTCGCGAGCGGCATCCACGCGAAACTTGGGCTTGGTGGAGCGCGCCTGGGCACCGCGGCTCAGCCACGCGAGCTCCTTACGTGCCATGTTGCGACGGCGCTCCTCGGTAACCGCGGCCATGCGGTCGCGTTCCACGCGCTGCAGGATATATGCCGAATAGCCGCCCTCGAAGGGATCGACCTGGCCGTCGTGAACCTCCCACATGCTGGTGCAGACCTCGTCCAAGAACCAGCGATCGTGCGTGACCACGAGCATCGCGCCCTGACCGCGCTGCCAGCGGGCCTTTAAGTGACGCGCAAGCCAGTTGATGGTGCGCATGTCCAGATGGTTGGTGGGCTCATCGAGCATGAGCACGTCATAGTCGCCGATCAGCAGGCGCGCGAGGTCCACGCGGCGGCGCTGACCGCCCGAGAGCTCGCCTACCATGCCCTCCCAGGGCACATCGCTAATGAGGCCGGCGAGGATCTGGCGCGTACGGGGGCTCGACGCCCACTCGTACTCGGGGGCGTCACCCACAACGGCATGATGCACGGTATCGGTATCGACAAGCTGGTCCTTTTGGCCGAGTAGACCGATCGTGATGCCGCGGCGGTGCGTCACGCGTCCGTCATCGGGCTCCAGCGTGCCGGCGAGCACGCTCAGCAGCGTCGACTTGCCGTCGCCGTTTTTACCGACAATACCAATGCGGTCGCCCTCGCCCACGCCGAGCGTCACGCTATCGAAAATATGCTTGGTGGGAAACTCTAGGCTGACGGAATCGCATCCCAAAAGAATCGCCATATGCCCTGCTCCTTCGTAGAAATTCAACGTTCTCCATGATAGCAGCGAGCCCCACCCCAAACCACCACGAAGGCGCCTGTCGCCTTTGCGGTGGTCGTTTCGGTCGCAGAGCAAAAAGGCAGGCCATCTCGCAAAAGAGATGACCCGCCTCTCCAATCAGTCCCGCGACAACCGTGGCCGCCGCGGGCCTCAAGCATGTCCCGGACTAGGAGAACATGCCGGTGAGGTAATCATTCAGCCGCTTATCCTTGGGCCGTTGGAAAATCTCGTCGGTCTCGTCGTACTCGACCATATCGCCCATGTAGAAGAACGCCGTGCGGTTGGACACGCGCGACGCCTGCTCCATGTTGTGCGTCACGATGACGATGGCGCGGTCGGCCACGATCGACGACATGAGGTCCTCGATCGCCAGCGTCGAGATGGGGTCGAGCGCCGAGCAGGGCTCGTCAAAAAGAATCACGTCGGGGTTGAGCGCCAGCGTGCGCGCGATGCACAGACGTTGCTGCTGACCGCCCGAAAGCGCGTAGGCGCTCTTGTCGAGCTTGTCTTTGACCTCGTCCCACAGCGCCGCGCCGCGCAGGCTCTCCTCGACTATGCGATCGAGCTCATCACGATCGGTGATGCCGTGGCGCTTGGGCGCAAACGCGATGTTGTCGCGAATAGACTTGCGGAAGGGGTTGGGCTGCTGGAACACCATGCCAATGGAGCGACGCAGCTCGTAGGTGTTCTCGGCCTTGGTGTTCACGTTGCGCCCGCGGTAGTTGATCTCGCCCTCCACGCGGCAGCCGCGAATCTCGCGATTCATAAGGTTGAGGCTGCGCAAAAAGGTCGACTTACCACAGCCAGAAGGCCCGATGAGCGCCGTGATCTCGCCCTTGTGAAAGTCGAGCGATGTGTTGTGCAGCGCATGGTGGTCGCCATAGTACACGTTGACGCCCTTGGTTGAGAGCACGACCTCGTCGCTCACGGCCTTGCCGCTCACGCGAACACGTTTCTCGCTCTCCCCCACGCTCGACAAAAAGTCCTGGGTGTCGGACGATGCCGCCTCGGTTGCGGGCGTTACATTCATCTCGCTCATTCGGCCGTCATCCTCCTTGCCAGTTGCTTGCCCACGATACGGGCAACTACGTTAAACAGCAGCACGCAAATCATCAGCAGTGCCGCGGTGCCCCAGACGATCTGCTGGGCCTCAGGGCTGCCCTCGCCATAGATCTTGTAGATGTGCACGGCAAGCGACTCACCGGGACGGAACACGTTCCAGGCGCAGGTGGGGCTCGACAGGTTAAAGCTCAAGAAGTTCAGGCGAACCGGCGAGCTCATGCCCGAGGTAAAGAGCAACGCCGCGGCCTCGCCAAACACACGGCCGGCCGAAAGCACGATGCCGGTCACGATGGCGGGCATGGCCTCGGGAATCAGGATGTGCAGCGTGGCCTCCCAGCGGGTGAGGCCCATAGCCAGGCACGCATCGCGCTGGGCCTGCGGCACGTCCTCGAGCGCCTGCTGAATCACGCGCACCAGGATGGGGATGTTGAACATGGTGAGCGCGACGGCGCCGGAGATGATGGAGTACTTCCAGCCCAGCTGCACCGAGAACACCAGAAAGCCGAACATGCCCACGACGATGGAAGGCAGCGAGGACAGCGTTTCGATGGCGGTGGAGGCGATGTCGCGGATGGGCCCATCGGGCGCGTACTCGACCAGGAAGACCGCGCCGCCCAGGCTGATGGGCACCGAGATGATCAGGGTAATCAGCAGCAGATAGAACGAGTCGAACAGCTGGTAGAGCACGCCGCCCTGGGTTCCGTTGGCGCGCGCGGGCTGCGTGAGAAAGCCCGGCTGGAACAGTGTCGAGATTCCCTCGAACAGGATATAGGCCACCATGGAGACGACGATGAGCATGACGATGGCGGCGATCGCCGTCAGCACGCCCGTGGCGATGCGGTCCTGCTTTTGGACGCGCCCGAGTCTCGTCTCGTCGATATGGATGCGCGTGCTAGCCACGAGCCTTCGCCCCCTTGCGGCCAATGAGATGGATGATCAGGATGAAGATGAGGCTCATGCCCATCAGCAGCAGACCGAGCGCCCACAGAACGTCGTCCTGGGCCGAGCCCTCGGCATAGACCGCCATGGACGTGGTGAGCGTGGTGGTAATGGTCGAGGCAGGCGACAGCAGCGACGTCGGCATGGCCTCGATGCCGCCGATAACCATGCGCACGGCGAGCGTTTCGCCAAAGGCGCGGGTCATGCCAAGGATGACCGCGGTCATGAGCGACGGCATGGCGGACTTGAGCACCACGTGCCAGATGGTCTGCCAGCGGGTGTAGCCCAGCGCGAGCGAACCCTGGCGGTAGCTATCGGGCACGGCGCGCAGGCCATCGACCGAAAGCGTGGTCATCGTCGGCAGAATCATGACTGCCAGCACGATAGCGCCGGGCAAGATACCCAGACCCGTGCTCACGTGGAAAACGCTCTTCATAAGGCCGACGACCACGTGAAAACCGATCAGGCCAAAGACGACCGAGGGAATACCGGTCAAAAGCTCAATGAGCGGCTGAAAAACCTTGGAGCCAAACTTAGGCTGAATCTCGACCGCAAAGATGGCAGAGCCGATGGCGATGGGCAGCGCGATGAGCGTGGAGAGCACCATGACCGCAAACGAGGTGACGATCAGGGGCAGGGCGCCAGTGTAGGGCAGGCCGTTTTCGGCCGTGTTGGCCAGGTCCCACTTGGTACCGATAAAAAACTCGACGATCGAGACGCCGTCCTTGAAAAAAGCCGAGAGGCCCTTTTGGGCGACCATAAAGATGAGCGCGGCAACGACAAGCGTCACGAGCGCTACGCACGCACCCGTGACGCCCAGGCCCACGTTCTCAAGCTCGCGCTTTGGCAGCTGTTTTGCCATTGCAAACCTTTCCGGGGGCGATTACTTATTTAGCGGAGACCTTGCCACTGGCGTCCTTGACGACCTTCATGGCAGAAACGGGAATAAAGCCCTGCTCCTCGACGAGCTTGCCCTGGACGTCGTCGGAAAGCATGAACTCCAGGAAGGCCTTGGTGGCCTCGTCGGCGTCCTTAGCACAGTACATGTGCTCGGTCGCCCAGATCTTGAAGGAGTCGTCGGTGACGTTTGTGCTCTTGGGCTCGACGCCCTCGACCATGATGGCGTTGAACTTGGAGTCATCGAAGTGCGAGAAGTCAAGGTAGGAGATGGCGTTGTCGGTGCTGCCCATCTGAGTCTGGACATCGCCGGACTTGTCGAGCTCGGCGTCGCCCTTAAAGTCGACGGCCTCGTCGCCAAAGACGGCGGCCTCGAAGGTGGCGCGGGTGCCGGAGCCGGCCTTGCGGTTGAGAACGACGATCTTGGCGTCGTCGCCGCCGACCTCCTTCCAGTTGGTGATCTGGCCGGAGAAGATGCCCTTGAGCTGCTCGAGGGTCAGGTCGTCGACTGTCACGTTCTTGGAGACGACGGGGCCCATGCCCACGACGGCGACCTCGTGATCGACGAGGTTCTTGACCTGATCGGCCTCGAGCTTGGTCTCGGCGAAGACATCGGAATTACCGATGGTGACGGTGCCGGCGGCGACAGCGGTCAGGCCCTTGCCCGAACCGTTGCCCGAACCGGAGACGGAGACGTCGGGGTTGGCATCCATAAACTTCTCGGCAGCAGCCTCGACGAGAGCCTGGAACGAGGAGGCGCCGTCGTAGGTTACCTCGCCCGAGACGGACTCGGCAGCAGCGGCGCTACCCTTGTCGGCGGCGTCGGTTGCGCCTGCGCCGCCGCAACCAACGAGACCGAGACCGACGATGCTGGCAAGACCACCAGCGAGGCCGAGGAACTGACGACGAGAATAAGCCTGATCGAGCATGATCTTCCTTTCATACAAGCGACTCGCGGGCACCCTGCCCGCTTTGCTGTTTGGAAAGATACGGTCTCGATCGGGCAGCGCCCGCGTCAGCTGCGCTTTATTACGGGCATCTGATAGACCCTTACCGCAAGCGCGGCTCGGCTTTACAAACGAATAACAAACCCGCCACCAAGCATGACCCGCCTTTTACACCAATAAAAACAAAGTTGCGGTGAAATAGTTCCTGCTTGGCCATCAAATGGCCCATTCTAGGAACTATTCCACCGCAACTTAAAAAGCCCGGACGAAAGGGGTGCTAAGTTGTTAAAACGCCGCAGCCTTAAAGCTCAAGCTCGTTCAAACGTAAGATCGCCACGATATAAATCTTGAGCGCCTGCTTGAGCTGTTCCTCGTTGGCGCACTCGTTGGGACCGTGCATCTGGCCGCCCCACTCGGGCAGCTCCAGACCGGTCTCCTCGGGGCCAAACGAGACGGCGCGGGCAAAGTTGCGCGCGTACGTGCCGCCGCCCATGGCAAAGGGCTCAGCATGCTTGCCCGTAAACTCGTTATAGGTATCAATAAGTGCCTTCACGGCCGGATCGTCGGCAGAGACCGAGAACGGCACCTTCGCACGACCCACACGGCACGTCACGCCAAAACGGCCCACGAGCGGATCGAGCTGCTCGCGGATGGTATCGGCACTCGTGCTGTCGGGGAAGCGCACGTCGATGACCTGCTCAATATGGCCATCCGCCACGCGGATGACGCCAGCGTTGCAGGTAAGCGGGCCAAACGCCGGACTCGTCGCATCGATACCCAGGCCGCGACCATAGGCGTCCGCATGCACAAAGGCCAGGAACTTGACGAACTCGTGCTCGGCAGGCGTCAGCAGGCGCTCGTCGCGTGCACCAAACGCGTCCTCGGCCTCGCGCAGATACGCCACGATCAGCCCGACGGCGTTGATCGTTCCCTCTGGCATCGAGGCATGACCGCCAATGCCGTGGGCGAAAATCTGCGCATGCCCGTTATCAAGCGCCGTGATCTCCAGGCGGTCGGCGTTCTCAATGGGCGCCGGCAGCTCATCGGCGGCAATCGCGAGCTCGCAGATGGACTGCGACGGAATGGCATTGCTCGCCTCGGAGCCGCTCCACGACACGATGCGCCCGCCGTCGATCTTGGGACTCACGAACGTCGCCCCAAACTGGCCCTTCTCGGCATTGCAGACCGGAAACTCGGCATCGGGCGTAAACAAAAAGTCGGGGTCTGCGTGGTTCTCCAGATAATGGTGAACGTCGGACATGCCCACTTCCTCATCGCAGCCCAGCAGCGCGCGGAAAGTATAGCGCGGGGTAATGCCGTGCTTGAGCAGATAGGCGCCGGCGTAGAGTGACAGCACCGCCGGACCCTTGTCGTCGATAACGCCGCGGCCGAGCAGCCAGCCCTCGCGACGCTCCAGCGCAAACGGGTCGGTATTCCAGCCGGGGCCGGCAGGCACCACGTCCACATGGCAGATAGTCGCGAGCTGCTTATCGCCGCGACCCGGAATATCGGCGATGCCCACAAAGCCCTCGTCATCACTCGTCTGGTAGCCGAGCTTTTGCGCAATGCCGAGCGCGCAATCGAGCGCATCACGGACCGGGCGGCCAAACGGCGCGCCGGGCTCCGCATCGGCAGCAACGGCCACAGACGGATAGCTCACCAGCTGCTCGATATCGGCGACGACATCTTCCCAGACCTCGTCGACGTACTCGGTAACGCTCTGCTCCACCTGATTCATGGACGACCTCCTTACCAGTAAGGGGCAAGTGTGCCGCCCCTCACATCAAATACCTATATAGCGAAAAGTTTAGCAAGCTCGGCCACCGAGTGCACCACCGCATCGGCGCCCGCTGCCTCGTGCTCGCCCGGCGCCGCCGCGCCCGAATAGATGCCGATGCACGGCACGCCCATCGCGTGCGCGCCCTCGACGTCGTTAAAGCGATCGCCGATCATCACGGCATCGTCCGCCGTCGCGCCGAGCGCCGCCAGGGCATCGCGAACCGAATCGGCCTTGGTCTCGCGCCCCTGCGGCGGATTCATGCCAACCACGGCTCCGAACTGAGAAAGACCAAGCTCATGCACCATGTCGATGCATTTGGCCTCCATGCGTGACGTCGCCACGGCCATACGCTTGCCCCGGGCGGCCAACTCATCCAGCAGCTCGGGAATCCCATCGAACACGGGGTACTCCTCCGGTCCCAGCTCATCAAAAAAGGCGCGGTACTCGTCGGCCACCACAAGCGACTCCTCGCGGGAAAAGCCGTAAAAGTCGTGAAAGCTCTTCCACAGGGGCGGCCCGATCATGCGGCGCAGATCACCCATCTGCGTCTCCGAAAACCCGCGCGCAGCCAGCGTCTTGCGCGTCGAGGTCATCACTGCCCGACCCGTATCGGCCACCGTGCCGTCAAAATCGAACAGCACAACCGGCCGCTCGCAAAGTTGCAATGCCGCCATCGGCACCCTTCTTCCCCAGTTGATGATTTCCACACCACCGCTTCAAACTGTTGACTATTCAACAATTGAACCTAGCAATGTAGAGCAACTCCACTATACTTATCGCACTTTGCTTTCAGAAGGCGGCGCTGCCGCGCCCCAACGAAAGGTGCAATTATGTCTTTTGCCATCATAACCGACTCCACGTCGGACATCTCCCCCGCCCGTGCCCAAGAGCTCGGCATTTACGTGATTCCGCTGCATGTGATTATCGAGGGCGAGGACCTGCTCGACCAGGTGCAGATTACCGCCGAGGAATACGTCGCCCGCATGGCTGGCTCCGAGCAGCTGCCGCACACCTCGCAGCCGAGCGCCGGCGAGTTCAAGGCACTCTTTGACCGTGTGCTCGCCGACGGCCACGACAGCGCGATCTTTATCTCGCTGTGCAGCGAGTGGTCCGCCTGCTATGCCAACGCCAGCCTGACGGCCGAAACGCACGAGCTCGACGTGCGCTGCATCGATTCGCGCACCGGTTCGGGTGCCGAGGGCCTGCTAGTGGAGTACGCGCTCGCCATGCGCGAGGACGGCCGCAGCCTGGACGAGACCGAGGCGCAGATCCGCGCGACGCTGCCCGACGCCCACCTGCTGCTGATTCCCCGCACGCTCGAGAACCTGGTCAAAAACGGCCGCGCCCCCAAGCTCGCCGGCCAGCTGACGCAGATGCTCAACATTCGCCTGGCCGTTTCGCCGGAGTGGAAATCGGGCGAGATCAAGGCAATCAAAAAGGGCCGCGGCGCCAAGCGCATCGTCGCCAACACCATGGCAGATTGCCTCGCGTTTTTGGACGAGCACCCGGGCTCAAGCGTGCGCGTGCTCACGACCGGCGCCGCCGAGGAGCAGGAACTTGTCAACGAGGCGCTCGCGGGCCAGGACTACGTAGACGCCGGCACTGGCCCCATCGGCTGCACCATCGCCACCCACGTAGGCGTCGACGCCATAGCCATCAGCTACTGCCCCCGCTACCAACCTGCCAATTAGGGACAGGTTTATTTTGGCAGGTTTTATCTGGGCAAACGTTAAACGGTAACAAAGGCTTGCCTGGCAAGATCGGACATGCCAAAGCCGTCGAACAACCGAAGTACACCCAGCCACAACAAAGCCGTCACGCCGGCACGCCCCAACTCAAAGCGCGCCGGCGTTGCTTTAAGAGTTGCGGCGGGACGGTGACCGCTTGAGCCGAAAAGCCGCGAACCGCTTCCCATTACGCCGCAACTTCATTGCCGCCCAACCAGCCAATCGAGAAATTGGCGGCGATCGATGCTTTGTCCAACCCCCTTGCGATACCCTCTGGGCAAAAAATGGCAAATATGAGTACTGTTACCAGTTTAGTAACAGCGAAATCTGGCTGAATATGCCGTCTTCCACCAATTCCGAGCGTCATAAAGTCCCGAATCGCCATGTCGAGAGGGTTGGTTATATCAAATTTCGGCCGATTGGTCTTAAATACGTTCAAGATGATATGATACTACCCCAACAACAGTACTCATATTTGCCATTTTTTGCCCACAGGGTCTATTCGAGGGCGGCTCCCGGGGTCTCCAGCCCGCCTCATAGCCGCTCAAACCCATTCAGCAACAGCCGCCGCACATTTTGACACCAGCTGAACACCACTCACGGAGTCGCATTCCACTATCACCGAACCTAAATCGGAATCGAGCGCCCAAAAAACCAAAATAACGTACCCTCATCTCAATGGACCATGAGAAGAACGGCATTTACATGAGCACCGTCACGCATCAATACGCCCTCATCGGGGGCGCGTTATTCCAATTCAAGGAAGCAGTCTCTCACGTATCGGAGCCGCACAGCCAAATCGTCATCTGCAGCAACGGCCCAGACATCCGCTACGCAACGCTCGAAGAATGGGAGAAAGCCGGAAAATCTTTCGACAAGCGAGCGCAGGTTGAGGGCCTCGTCACCAGCACGAGTTCAGCGCGCGAAAAACTCGAGCTCTTTCGCAATCTCTTTACTGGCCGCAAAGATGTTTACGCCCATGGGTACCGCAGAAAAGACGGGGGTATCGGCTATACACCTGCCTGCGCAAATGAGTGGAAACCGGGCATTTGTCCCAAAGCGAGCCATCAGAGAGTCAAATGCGCGGAATGCGGCAGCCGCGTCTTCCCCGAGTTGAGCAATGCCGCGATCATTGACCATTTCAAAGGCAGCGACGACAGGCTCCGAGACGTCATAGGTCAGTATGTTCTCGACAGTGACAGCAACACAAAAGTTCTGGTCATTGATTTTGACGGAGCCGATTGGAAAGAAGCGGCAAACGCCATTCGGCTTGTCGCAAAAAGCCATGGAATCGATGCTGCAGTTGAGCGATCGAGATCAGGCAACGGCGCACATGTCTGGTTTTTCTTCCTAGAGCTCACCAGCGCAAAGACTGCAAGAGATTTTGGAAGCAGCCTTATCGCCGAGGCGGCGATGCTCAACAAGACAATCACCTTCGAAGCTTTTGACCGAATGATGCCCGCGCAGTCCACCATTCCTGAGGGTGGCTTCGGAAATCTCATAGCGCTGCCCTTTCAAGGAAAAGCGCAGCGAGAAGGAAACAGCGTATTTGTTGACGAGCAATTTGACCCCTTTCCCGATCAATGGCTTTATCTTTCGCAAATCCAGTTGATCCCGCGCGTGACGGTGAAAAGTTTGCTCGAAAGCATCGAGAATAGACCGTATGGATTATCAGCTGCAGTGGCGGCAAACACCGCCGCACCGCATTCCCAGAGGCCGCGAAAGCGGCTTCCGCTCACGCAGCGGGACTTCCCGCCATCGCTACCCGTCACGCAAGCTGATATGCTCTACATTACCGAAAAATCACTGAGCCCGGCAGCCCAAATGGAAGTCCGCAGGCTTGCAACATTTGCCAACCCGGAATTCTTTCGCGCGCAATCAATGCATCAATCAGTATTCGGCAAACCGCGCTACATAGACCTCAGCGAACTTAGAGATGGCTGCGTCGCGATCCCCAGAGGCTGCAAGGCTCAACTTGAGCGTCTGCTTCAAGAAGCCGGCGTTGCTGCCCACTATTCAGACAAGCGCGTATCGGGCAATCCAATTGGGATGGCATTTAAAGGGATGCTTCGCCCTGAACAGCAAATTGCCGCTGAACAGATGCTCGGCTATGAAGACGGGATCATGTCTGCACCGACGGGTTTCGGCAAAACCGTCATTGGAGCCTATCTTATTGCTGCCATCGGTCTTCCAACGCTCGTCATCGTTCCCAAGACTGCGCTCATTGCCCAATGGAAATCCCAGCTCGAACGCTTTCTCGACATCACGGACAACAGGGAGCCCGTCCGAACCCCAAAAGGACGAATCAGCAAAAGGCAGCCTCCACTCATTGGACAAATCGGAGGCGGCAAGACCACCATAAGCCGTCTCATCGACATTGCTTCATTCCAGTCTCTGTCCGGCAAGGACCCCCAGACCGGAGAACCAATAGCCAAGGAGCTCGTTCGCGATTACGGTCTCATCATCTGTGACGAATGTCACCATGCGGCCGCGCCACAGCTTGAGCTTGTGCTCAAGTCCGCTCCAGCCAAATATGTATACGGCCTTTCCGCGACGCCTGAACGCTCGGACGGACTCACGCGAGCACTCTCAATGCTCTGCGGCCCGCTTCGCCATGTCATTGATCCAAAAACGCAAGCAATCCAACAGGGAATTCAGCGCGTTATTAGGCCGCGTTTTACCGGAGTTCGACTACCCGCCTACGAACCAGGGGCGTCCTTTAATCAAGTTCTCGATCTCCTGTGTGCGCACACAGAGAGAAACAAAGCAATTGTCGACGATGCCCTCGAGACCGCGTCAAACGGTCGACATCCGCTTGTGCTATCCAAAAGGAAAAAACATGCCGAAGAGCTATGTAGACTGCTTCAAAGCCGCGGACACGAACCTATACTCTTAACCGGAGAAATCGACGCCAAAGAAAGAAAGGCAATACTGAACAGCCTTCCCGGCTTCGAGCATGAGCATCGAATTATCATCGCAACCGAAGGCCTTCTGGGCGAGGGTTTCGACCTGTCTTACCTTGACACTCTGCTCATTGCCACACCGATATCTTGGGACGGCAGCATAACGCAGCAGGCAGGCAGACTACATAGAAGTCACGAGGGCAAGCAGCGGGTTGAGATATTCGACTATGTTGATTTGTCGATACCCATGCTCGCGCGCATGTACCAGAAGAGACTCAAGACCTACGCCAAGCTGGGGTATGAAGTCTTTGCAGCAAATGACAACAAACGGGCCGATCAAAACATCCTCGTTAGGCCGGCAACAGCCGTGGAGGCATTAGCGGATGACATCGCGCGCGCAATGAAAAGCATTTTTATTGCCGCGCCCTACGCATCCGCTGCATGCCTCGCAAAGCTCGCTGCCGTACTCACAGGCGCCGCCGCCCGTGGGATTGCCCTTGAGATTTCAATTGCCTCGACTCCGCACAATGACGTGAAAGCGATTTTTACCGAGATGAACGTCGACTATTCCATCAAAGCCGAAGGGCGCCTGTGCGCGTCAGTAATTGACGAGGAAACCGTCTGGTACGGAACTATTCCATTACTGGCCTTTCCTAAGAAAGAGGACTGCAGCATCCGTTTCAAAAGCAGCGAAGTTGCAGCCGAGCTTTTAAGCGAAATCCAGCGAAGAGGAGAACCGGAGGTCGCAGCCACGAACGGGATGTCTCCAACAGTTACGGTGGAATAGGGGCCGTTTTTGGCCAATCGGCCGCGAATCAATCCCTATTCCCCCGCGAATCATAAGCGAGCAATCAGCCCTGCGGACCCTGGAACAGCTCCTCATGCGAGCCCATTCTGACCAGCCGGATCACAGGATTAGTCTTATGCGGCAAATAAATAACGACCACATCGACCAAGCCATCGGATAGATGAAAGTCGATGTGGCCGTTGTAATTGCCGCCCGGGTTTGAGAGCTCGTGGGCACCATATTCCGCGGGAAGCGAGCCGTGAGCCGCAAGCTCTGCGACTGCCGCCTTAAACTCGGTTTTTAGCTGCGGATGGATGCGCATCGTCCGTTTGTAATCCGCCTTAAACTGAGCCTCGACCTTAATCTCAAACATCGCTAGTCCTCATCGAGGAATGATATAAGCTCATCAGCGTTATTGAATGACGGGCTGTCGTCCGGCAGAATCCCCAACTCATGAGCTTCGGCGATCACCATGGCACGCCTCGTTGCCTCGTTGGGCACCTCCGCCCTTCCTACGATCTCAAAAGGAATCTTTCGCTGATTTACCAGCTGCCGAACAGCAAGGTTGAGATACGAATTGAGACTCAGACCAACCGTATCCAAGAACTCAGTCGCCTGTTCCTTGAGCCCCTCTTCGATGCGAACCGTCGTGGGCTTAACCGTTGCAGTAGTCATACGCGACCTCCTCGCCTCGTCTTTTACATCAGTATACCCAGTTTAGATGGCAGACTGATGTTAAATAGCATCAGTTTACCGTTCTCATTACTATAACAACAATCACAGCACCCTACATCAGTCCGCTCAGGGCGATATCGACGGCCTCGTTGAGGTCGTCGGTAATGTGCACCAGCTCCGGATCGAGCGGGCTGATCATACCGGTGTCCATCACCGGGCCATTAAGCCAGTCGAACAGGCCCCGCCAGTACTCGGTGCCCACCAAAACGAGCGGCATGCGCTTAACCTTGTGCGTCTGCACCAGCGTGAGCACCTCGAACATCTCGTCGAGCGTACCAAAACCACCGGGAAACACGATGGCGCCCGAGCTGTATTTGACGAACATGGTCTTGCGCACAAAGAAGTAACGGAAGTCCATACCGAGGTTCACGTATTTGTTGAGCCCGTGCTCGTGCGGAAGCTCGATACCCAAGCCGACCGACTTGCCGTTCGCGCTCGCCGCTCCCCTGTTGGCCGCCTCCATGACGCCGGGACCACCGCCGGTGATAACCGCCACGCCGCGCTGGGCGATTTTACGACCGACCGTACGCGCCGCCTTGTAGAGCGGATCGGTCTTGGGCGTGCGGGCACTGCCGAAGATGGTCACCGCAGGGCCAAGCTCGGCAAGCGCGCCAAAGCCATCGACAAACTCGGCCTGAATGCGCAGCACGCGCCAGGGGTCGGCATGCAACCAGTCGGTCGAGTCCTCGGGCGCCAGCAGGTTGGCGTAGGTGTTGTCCTTAGGAATCATGGGGCCGCGCATGACCACGGGGCCGCGTCGGTACGTCTCGTCGTAGGCCGGCTCGCCCTCGACGTTCTCATTCTTAATCAAGGGTACTCCTATCGAGAAAAAGAAAAGCGAGCGGGGTCGACGCCATGCGTCAAACACCCGCCCGAACATCAACTATTCGGTATGGTACCCACGATGCATCATGCGCTTGCAAGGCATCGGTCAGCGGTCGCGGCTCTTAGTAATCCACCGCGGCAGGACTATTCATCCAGTCGCTCACGAATGCGCCGTAGCGGCCCTCGATAATGGCCTGGCGGGCACGCTGCATAAGGTTGAGCAGGTAGTAGATATTGTGCATCGAAAGCAAAATGCCGCCGAGCATCTCCTTCTGCGTGACCATGTGGCGAATGAGCGCACGGCTGTAACCGCCCGTGCACACCGGGCAGGTGCAGGTGGGATCGATGGGACCGTCGTCGTGCGCAAAGCGAGCGTTGCGGAAGTTGAGGCGACCCTCGCTGGAGAATGCCGTGCCCATACGGCCGGTGCGCGTCGGCAGCACGCAGTCAAACATGTCGATGCCCACGCCAACGCCGCGCACGAGCGTGGTCGGGTTGCCGACACCCATCAGGTAGCGCGGCTTATGCTTGGGCATGTACTCGCTCACGAGCGGCGCCAGGGTCTCGAACATGGTCTCGTGATCCTCGCCCACCGAATAGCCACCGATACCATAGCCCGGGAAGTCGCCGCACTCCTCCAGATGGCGCAGCGAACGCAGGCGCAGATCCAGGTGCATGCCGCCCTGAACGATGCCAAAGAGCGCCTGGTCATCGCGGGTATGCGCCTTATAGCAGCGCTCGGCCCACATGCTCGACAGCTCAACGGCGCGCTCAACGTAGGCGCGCGTGGCGGGATAGCCCGGGCACTGGTCGAGCTGCATGCAGATATCGGAGCCGAGTTTCATGGCGATTTCCATGTTGTCCTCGGGCGTCCAAAACACGTGGCGGCCGTCGTAATCGTTGACGATAAAGCGCACGCCCTCATCGGTGAGCTTGACGGCATCGTTGTGGCTGAAGACCTGGAAACCGCCCGAGTCGGTGAGGATGGGGCCGTGCCAGTTCATGAACTTGTGCAGGCCGCCCAGCTCGGCGATGGTATCCTCGCCGGGACGCATGGACAGATGATAGGTATTGGCGAGCACGATCTGGGCGCCGAGCTTCTTGACAGTCTCGGTAGGAATGCCCTTGACGTTTGCCTTAGTGCCCACGGGCATAAAGATCGGCGTCTCGATGTCGCCGTGCGGGGTGTGCAGTACGCCGGCGCGCGCGTGCGTCGTCGGATCCTCGGTAATCAGGTCGAATTTAAAAAGGTTCTGGTCCATAAACTGGAACTCCTTGGTTGCGGTTCATACGCAAACCATTATACGGGCAACCCGCAAGAAGCACCGACTCGACAGAAACTAGTGCATTAGGATCAGGTTCCCGCGCTAGTCGTTGGGTAGTCGTTGGGGACAGTCTTAAACGACTAGACGTTGGGGACAGTCTTCAGCGCCATCTTGCAAATGAGCGCCCCAATCTGCCGGCACTCAGGGACTGTCCCCAAGTGCCGGCAAGAGTGTCCCTTTCGACTAGTCATTTAAGAACGTCCCCAACGACTACATCCAACAGTCAAGGTAACGCCGATGCTCTGACAACATCAGCGAGCGGTCACCAGAGCGAACAAATTGGCATGAAAAGAGG